>NZ_JAUBOZ010000014.1:0-58641 GCF_036700475.1 Microcoleus sp. T2B6
CCGACCCCGAAAGGGGATTTAATTCAATGTAAAGCCGTCCTATAAGGACGGGGCTTCAGACCCAGTTTTTTGGTGACATACTCCACGGGCGAAATCTTATATTATGGTCTAGGATTCCCATAGTCGGATTCAGAATATGTTGGGCTTGCTATAAAGTGTTCGCTAGCAGCAATGCAATTGTGTCAATTCCAGAATCTAACCATAGACAAATGTAGCTGATCAAGAGTCGCTCCTCACCGTCCCAAGCGCTCTATCTGTAAGGAGAATTTGTATTATGAAAGATGGACAAGAAGTACGCCGCGTCTCCACAGCCGTCATTGCCGGTGTTTGCGGGTTGGCTTTACTAACGGGAGGGGGCATTGCCTGGTGGACAGCGAACCGTTCGCCCAGCCCCGCAGATACGCAGTCTTCTGCTCAAACTACGGCTCCGCCGCTGTCCCCAAGTCCTGCGGAATCTCCTGCTGTAATTATCCCCGTACCCCCTCCAAATCCTGTACAAGTGCCTACAGCTCAGACGCCTACAGCTCAGACGCCTACAGCTCAGACGCCTACAGCTCAGACGCCTAACGCTCTGATCCCAAAGTCACCGCAGCCAAAGCCTTTGCCGCAGACTGATGTCCAGACAGTGCAAGTCTACTGGGTTAAAGATGCGATCGGCAAATTTGAGGGAGTTCCTACGAAAGTAGCTGTCAAACAAGCTGACAAGCCTGATGCAGCTTTACAAGCTGCTTTTAACAGTTTGTTGGCTGGGCCAAAGGATGCAACTGTTTCTAGCGAAATTCCTAATGGGACAAAACTCAGGGGTTTGAGTGTTAAGAATGACGGAGTTTATGTCGATTTGTCGGCAGAATTTACTTCCGGGGGAGGGAGCAATTCGATGACTGGCCGGTTAGGGCAAGTTATCTATACGGCTACGAGTTTACAACCGAATACCAAGGTTTGGATTTCGGTAGAAGGCAAGCCTTTAGAACTTTTGGGTGGCGAAGGTTTGGAGGTGGCTCAGCCGAGTACCCGCCAAAGTTTTGACAAAAATTTTCCCCTTTAGTAATTATGAGTCATTAGTTAGAAGTCATTAGTTAGGAGTCATTAGTCATCGGTCTGAAGGCAGAGAGTAGGGATTGATAACTGATGACTCATGACTGAGGATTGAGGATTGAGGACTGGCAACTAATTTTCAGTGCTTCGTAGTTAGGCTAAATGCCCGAAAGTGTAGGGCTTGCTGTTCGATCCGGCTGGCAAGCCGATCGCACACCATATTACACAGCTCGAATATTAGCTCGTCTTGCACCTTATAATAAGCTGAAGTTCCTTCACTCCGGCGAGTGAGGATACCAGCTTGGAGCATGAGTTTTAGGTGCTTAGAAACATTGGCTTGACTCGTTTGAGTAGCTTCCACCAATTCTTGCACGCATTTTTCGCCGTCGCGAAGCAAGTTCAAAATTCGTAAACGCATGGGTTCGCTCAAAATACTGAAATACTCAGCAACTTGTTGCACAACCTCTTGCGGGACAGGCTGGGATGACTTCATCAAACTCACCGGAGAGAAGTGATCGGGAAATATTAGCATTTATTCTGTCCATAACAATAAAGTAATCCTTCAATCCGGATTAATTCGCATCAACACTTGACCGTATTCGACAGGTTCGCCATTTTGAACTAAAATTTCCATCACTTGACCGGAGACTTCATCAGCATCGATCTCGTTCATCAGCTTCATCGCTTCGATAATACAGACTGTCTGGCTGACCTTGATGCGATCGCCCACATTGACAAAAGGTGGCTCATCAGGAGCAGCAGCGCGATAAAACGTTCCTACCATCGGCGAGATAATTGGCACCCATTTCGTATCTACAGAAGCAGGTACGGCAGCAGGTGCCGCGACAGGGGCGACGGGTACTGGGGCAGCCAGATCCGCTGCTAAATTTTGGTCAACAGCAGGAGGTGACGCTAAGGTGGGGCTAGGAACCGCGCCCAAGGCGATCGGAGCGACAGTCGCCACGGCAGCAGGGAGCGCAGCAGAGGTGCCTGGTGAACTTGCCAGAATGCCTTTGCGTACTGTCAGTTCAATATCCCCACTTTTTAATGTCAGTTCCGAAATGCCAGTTTTGTCTAATACAGTTAGCAGGTCACAAAGCTGGTTTATGTCTAGTTGCACAGCAGATTCAAGGGTAATTGAGAATTGAAAATTGAAAATTGAAAATTGAAAATTCCGAATCAGGCGAAGCTAGGAGAATTAACCGAGTTTGGAGGCAAAAGGGATAGTTTTTAAGCTGTGAGCGATGAGTATTGAATTTTAACTTCTTTAACTCATAACTCAGAACTAAAAACTAAAAACTCCCTTTTTCTCCCTCGTTTCTACTCTCGGCCGAGGTACTTGTCTTCACGAGTATCAATCCGAATCCGTTCTCCAATGGAAATAAATAGAGGCACCATAACCTGAGCTCCGGTGGAGACGATCGCGGGTTTGCTGCCACCAGTGGCAGTATCTCCTTTGACTCCGGGATCGGTTTGCAGCACTTCCAAGACAACAGAGTTGGGCAGTTCCACTTCCATGATTTGGTCGTTCCAGCGCAGGATGCTAACTTCCATCCCTTCACTGAGGTACTTGACACGATCGCCTATTTGCTTAGCATTGAGGCGACTTTCCTCGTAAGTTTCCATATCCATAAAGACGAACTCGTCGCCCTCTTTATAGGTATGCTGCATCACACTCTTTTCCAGGTTGGCTTGAGGCATAGTCTCGCCCGCCCGGAAGGTTTGTTCTACTACGTTTCCGGTTTGGACGTTTTTTAATTTTGTCCGCACGAAAGCCGAGCCTTTTCCTGGCTTGACGTGGAGGAATTCGATAACCCGCCACACGCCGTTATTCCATTCAATTGAAACACCTGGTCGAAAGTCGTTACTGGAGATCATATAAATTTTTGTGGGCAATCCCGTCGCCTTGGGGCACGGGGGAACTACAGTCAGTCGATTTTAGATTTTAGATTTTAGATTTTAGATTTACTCCACAGATGAATTTGGGAGATTGAACCTTGGTCTAAAATTTTGATCTCTCCACGACAGGAGTCTGGGGATTGTATCCGTTTTTGAGCGGGTCAGGTTAAAGCCGCAGTCTAGCTGACGGCATCAAAAAGCAATTGGCATTTTATTTTACCGTTCAAAGGGAGCAAGTGCTGTACTGAAATGTTAATGGCAGGGGGCAGTGGGCTGTTGTCAGTTGACCGAAAGCATCCAGGATACAAGCCCCCGGATTCATCCGTCCAGAAATAAAAAACCTGTATCCGATAAAGGAACCCCCGAATTTATCCGTGGGGTCGCCTCTAAAATCTAAAATCTAAAATCTAAAATCTAAAATCGATTGACTGTTGTTAGTGGGCAGATCCTCCCTAGCCAAACCAACAGACACTTTAGATGGGTAGCAGCAAAGGCGGGCGGGCAGCGCTGTGGGAAGATAAGAGAGGCAATAAAAGTTAAAGTTATGTTGCATTGGCCTAATTTCTCGATCGATACGTGCAAGCGCTGGGTCAAAACCGTCGCTTTAGCGCTTCTGCTGTTCACTCTCTCCCTGAGTTTCAGTGCAGTCTCCCATGCCAAACGCCCCAGCAGCAGTATGCCTGCTGGGAATGCGATTACCGACGGCCGGGCGCTGCTGCGCTTCGCTTTACCTATTGACAATCAGACTGTGCGAGATTTGCAAATCAGTCTCGAAGACATTGGCAACCACATACGATCTAAACGTTGGGGGCCTATTAGTAGCGATGTCAGCAAGGCTTCCAGGATTCTCAACCTTCGGGAATCTGACCTTTTAGAGAGTATTCCCGACGCCAAAAAGCCGCAAGCTGAGGCGCTAGTTGCAGGAGTCAAGGAGAAAGTTGCTCAACTGGAAAAGGCTGTTGAGGCTAAAGACAGGGACAAAGTGATTGACTTGAAAGCCACAATCCTAGGTTCGGTAGGCGAAATCGAAGAGTTGATGGTGACAAAGTTTCCGTTTGAAGTGCCTGCCAAGTATGCTAATCTGCCTCAACTGAAAGGGCGCGCTACTGTGGCTGTACAAACTGAAAAAGGGGAAATTACTGTTGTGGTTGACGGCTACAGCGCCCCGGTTACGGCTGGTAATTTTGTGGATTTAGTCGATCGAGGTTTTTATGACGGTTTGCCGTTTATTCGATCGGAAGAATCCTACGTTTTGCAAACGGGAGACCCCGAAGGCAAGGAAGAGGGTTTTATTGACCCAGCTACTGGCAAATACCGGAATATACCGCTAGAAGTGCTCGTCAGGGAGGAAAAAGAACCTATTTACGGGATTACTCTAGAAGATGCGGGGCGTTATCGCGACGAACCTGTTTTGCCTTTTTCTGCTTTCGGTACAGTGGCTATGGCCCGTACAGAAACTGACCCTGATAGCGCTTCTTCTCAGTTTTTCTTTTTCTTGTTTGAACCTGAACTCACGCCCGCTGGCCTGAATCTGTTGGACGGCCGCTATGCTGTTTTTGGTTACATGATTGAAGGAAAAGAAGTTTTGGAGCAACTGAAGCAGGGAGACAAGATTGTATCTGCTAAGGTAGTTAAAGGAATCGAAAATTTGGTGCGACCTCAAGTTTAATTAATGAGGGCGATTGAAATCGCTTTTACACCAAAGTGACGGCGATTGAAATCGCTTTTACAGAAACAAAGCCCGCCTGCGCGGGCTGAAAAAATCTATAGTGACAGGCATTGAAATCTTTTCTAAATAAAGGTAACGGCGATTGAAATCACTTTTACACAGACAAAGCCCGCCGGAATCATGCTGGAAGAAGAGATAATTTTTATATAGCCTTTCTCAGAAAGATGAGGTACTCATGGGCATAGGGCATAGGGCATAGGGCATAGGGCATAGGGCATACCTCACTTTTTTGAGAACCGCTATAGTTACGTTATTGAAAATAGGAATTCAATCGAGAATATGGCTATTTTACAATTTTTATTGGTAATGGGTTTGGGGGGATTCGCAGGTTTGTTGATTGTAAAAAATGTGAATGAAAACAAGCAAAAGCAGCGGTTGGATGAGGCTTTTTATCAGTTGTTGGAAACTCAAAACAGTCAAATTTCGCTGATTCAACTGGCGGCTAGTGCTAGGGTTGAGGCTGAAGTTGCTCAGCAGTATTTAAATCGCCAAGTTAAGATTTTTTCGGCGGTTTTAGAGGTAGATGATGAAGGAGATACTTTTTATAGGTTTCCTAGGTTGCGCTTGCCGCCGAGTTCGGGTAAGGAATGGTAAGAAAGTGCGATCGACTAATTCAAATTTATGCAAGTTAAAGATATCGGTGAACAAGGTCTTTTAAGAATATTGCAAAAATTCTGCCCCGCAGAAATAGTGGGTGATGATTGCGCCGTAGTTCCGACAAATCCCAACCAATCTCTGGCTATCACTACCGATATGTTGGTGGATGGAGTGCATTTTAGCGATCGAACTACGGGGCCTTATTACGCAGGATGGCGGGCTGCAGCAGCGAATTTGTCGGATCTCGCAGCGATGGGAGCAACGCCTCTGGCGGTGACTGTAGCCCTCGCTGTGGCGGCGGATACGGCTGTGGAGTGGGTTGAAGAGTTTTATCGGGGAATGACGGCTTGCTTGCAAGAATATGATACGCCGATCGTCGGTGGCGATGTTGTGCGATCGCCCGTGGTGACTGTGGCGATTACTGCTTTTGGACAAGTTGAGTGCGATCGTACCATTAGTCGGTCAAATGCGCGATCGGGCTGGGCGATTGTGGCTACTGGGGTTCACGGAGCATCGCGCGCGGGATTAGAATTGCTGTTAAATCCAGAATTCGGGCAAAATCTGGAAAAGGTCGATCGAGCTTCTTTAATTCTCGCTCACCAGCGCCCTAAACCGAGGCTGGATGTTTTGCCTGTGGTTTGGGAAATATTAGGTTGTGAAGGTGAATTTTTAATAGCCGGAATGGACAGTAGCGACGGTTTAGCTGATGCGATTATTCAAATTTGTCGGGCTAGCGGTGTTGGCGCAAAGATCGATCGTACAAAAATACCAATTCCCGATATTTTCAGCGAAATTGTATCAAGCGAAAAAGCTTTAGATTGGGCATTGTACGGCGGAGAAGACTTCGAGTTAGTGCTGTTTTTGCCCATCGCAAATGCTCAGTTATTAGTAGAACAAATGGTTGAGGGCGCTGCGATTGTGGGAATTGCTACGGATAGCACCGATATCTGGTTAACTGATAGCAGCGGTATTTATCCTGATGCTATATTAAAGCTCGATCGAGGATTTCAACACTTCTGAATTATCTCTTATCTTAGTCTCGCGTTGCGCGGACATCGTTTGTGTAGCCGCGGTTTCAACCGCCTGGTTCCTGATTCGACAGTTCTTCCACCTCCGGCAAGGTATGATTAACTGGTGGACTTTGGGAAGCGGGTAATTGTGAAACTGATTTACGAGCAAGCGATCTCAATCTACCATTAATTTTCCATTTCCCATTAATCAAACCAACAACTCCAGCAACAATTACCACAGCCAGGAGACTCCACAACAGGCTAGCTATAGCAGGATGAATGCGATCGCCCGCTTGAGGTATTCTGATAACTAGCGGTGTCTGAACATAAGCAGAAACAGCAGAAACCACAATCCCTCCAGCCCCTAAGCCAGCACCTAATATTTGAATAGTTTTTTCCAAAGAGCGATCGCTTTCTGTTTGTTCAATTTCTACAATGCCTCCCACTAAATCTACCGCAATCTTAATCAAATCAGTGCCATGTTTAAAATAGCCTAAATGGCCCTTAATTTGTTCTTGAAAATACCGACAACTTCTCTCAACAAAAAACTTAAATGTTGTCAAATCCTCAGTTGGTATCTGCCATTTATCCCCAATTTGGAACAACTTTTCTTGATAATTATAAACCTGAATACTAATCGTGTTATTGAAATCTTCTAAATATTCCAATGCTCTTTCATAATTCAAACTTTCTCGAAGTAACTCTTTTAGTTTGATTTTCAGATACTTTAAAGATTCATCTATATTAACACTTGGCCACGAATTAACCTCCGTTGGCAATCCAATCCGAGTCACTTCTGTGATTTTTGTTTCCAAGCTTTCGATTGTTTGCTCAATTTCTAAATATCGTTCCTTAAGTAGAGCGTAATTTCTGCGACTATCCATAAAAGCTTTAGTGATTTTATGGCGGTGATAAAATAGCTCAAATAAAGGTTGAACAATCTTGGCTAATTTTCCCTCAATGTCATCATCAACCAGATAAACAAACACCTGTAGTTCCTTTTTGGGAGAACTATACTCAAAAATCCGAGAAGCGAATAACTCATCAGCATGGTAAAAAGGTGGACGTACAGTACAGATACTTCTGGGAAGAGATGCTTTAAACATTCATCTGCAACTTTGCGGAAGTCATTTTTACTTGGCTGTGAATAAGTTTTTGATTTGTAGGTAATCAAAAGGGTTTGTCCTAGCCAATTTTCATGACTATCAGCAACTAGGAGATTATTGACACTAAATTGTTTTAATGCTGTAATTTCTCGGTCTTTGTTTTCCTCAGTTTCTGGGCTGCCAATTCTCCCTAAAATGCCTTCACTATCATCGATACGGCAAAATTTTAAGGAACCATCGATTTAATTTGAATGCGTGAATTTCTCGGCTATCGTGAGGGGATAACTGAGGTTTGCTTGAGAAAAAACTTTGCTTTTGTCGGGGCTAAAATATTGCCAGAAGTTATTTGCCCAAGTCCAGATTGAGTTAGCTTCGGTTTTGCTTTCGCTGCGGAGTTGGTAGCTGTAGATATAGATTTGGGGATGGTCAATTTTTAGCATCTGATGCGGGGGGAATTGAGGCTGTGTGAATGGGTGTTTTCAAGTTTGCTTCTAGCTTTTTGATATCAGGATAGGTATTCGTGAGTGTGTCATAGCCCGGTGTGACTTCGGATTCTGCATCATCGAGATTTTTGCGTTTGAGACCTTTGATTTTGTCTCGGACATCTTTAAACTGGCGATAGAGTGCATTAATAGTATTTTCTACGGTATCGTTATCAGCACCAGATTCTGCCAAAGGTAGGACTTCTGCGAGTAATTGTTCGACAAACGGGGAGTAAGAATTGCGGGCGCGGTAGTAATGGCTGTGTAGATTTGGGACAAAATATCGACTTCATTCATAAATTTACCTCACGAGATGTACTTTGAATTTAACAGGACTTATGCACTTGGATCAAAGAAACCGGGTTTTTTACATAATCTGCCGATTCCAACGAAGTATTTTCGTGAAAAACCCGGTTTCTGGGCCCCCGCGTAAGTCGTATTTAAATCAAACTGTAGTTTGATTAATTTTGTTCAGCTTGTTTTTCTTGAGCTTGGGCAATAGTCGCTGCTACTTCAGCGACTGGCAAGTCTAAGAATATAGCAATTTGTTCCGTAGCTAATCCCACATTAAACATTCTGAGGATTGCAGCTTTTTCTCGTTGTTTAGCTTCAGCTTGTGCTTCAGCTTGTACTTCTTCAAGAATCTCTTGATAAACTCTGGTTTTCTTTAAGTCACTGAGGTTAAACATGGCGGCAATCTCCTCTCGGGTTTTTTGGGGTAACTTGTAAAAAATGATAGTTTCTAGTAAGTTGATGAAGCTCTCTCTGACTGCGATATTTGGTATTTCGGTTTCTGCTTGTCTGGCTAAATCTATAGCCAAATCTGAGGCCGTGTTTTCTGGTTCGATTACCAGTTTAAGTAATTTTATCGGTAGAGATGCTGTTTCTGGTTCCCTAAGTTCATCCAGGTAAATGCGGGTGGTTTTTGGGAGTGCCAGTATTTCCTGAAAGTGGATGTCACATTCTCTTTCTGTTTGCCGATTTGGGTAAATGACTACCAATTGCCAAGGGTGCGGCGGTTGGTATTGTTTGAGATAAATGAATAGTTCGGCAAATAGACGATAGTACAGATTTGGGTCGGGTTGAAATTGGACTTCCACAATGTAGAATGGTAGTTGAGAATCTGCGACAATTGGCAGAAACAAACCATCTAGGCGAAAGGCTAATTGTTTGACCTCTTGGGATGTGAATTGGTATTGGTTTGTAGCATCGGCAGGTATGCCCAGCAGGGCAAAGAAAATAAACGGGAATTCTTGGAAGATGCTGTAAAATAGGCTATCGGTTTTCATGATCTACAGTAAATGCCGTAGGGTGCGTCGCTATCGACAATCTACATATAAACTCGAAAATCTCGCAGCGACGCACCCTACAACTGGATTATAAACCTATGGCACAAAACGCTCCCCAATGATAAACATCGCCGTAGGGTTTTTCACCCAGATCGTATCCGCCTAATTCCCTGAGTATCCGCTTTTGCTGGGAAGCCTCGAAACTCTCCGAACCTTCCACCCATTCTAGCAAATCTGAAGTAGTAGCAGACTTAAACCAGCGCTGGGTATCGTGGAGGGCTTGACCAATGCTAACTCCTGGTTGCAGTACCTCATAGAATTTTACCATCATCAAGGCTGTCGAGAGGTCATTGACTGCCCAAAGACTGGCCAAAGTTCCCATTGCTCCCGCGTAGAGAAATCCCGTCGGTAATCCAATATAATCGGAGCGATTCTGCGTATCAATTAGCGCGGTTTCGCAGGCGGAAAGCACGACTAGGCGGCACTGTTTGAGTCGCAGTCCAAAAATTTCAGCCAAAGTCAGGCATTTGTCAATATCGGCTGTTTTGCCTTCGCGCCATTCAACATAACGCTCGGATGATCCTAAATCTGATCCCCCTAAATCCCCCTTAAGAAGGACTTTGAGTTGTTCTTGCTCCCCTAAATCCGATCCCCCTAAATCCCCCTTAAGAAGGGGGACTTTGAGAACATCTTGCTCCCCCCTTCTTAAGGGGGGCTGGGGGGGATCTCCGGGTTCAGCAAGAGGCGCTTTGAGCTCTTCTTGCTCCCCTAAATTCGATCCCCCTAAATCCCCCTTAAGAAGGGGGACTTTGAGAACATCTTGCTCCCCCCTTAAGAAGGGGGGCTGGGGGGGATCTCCGGGTTCGACAAGAGGCGCTTTGAGCTCTTCTTGCTCCCCTAAATTCGATCCCCCTAAATCCCCCTTAAGAAGGGGCACTTTGACAACTTCTTGCTCCCCCCTTAAGAAGGGGGGCTGGGGGGATCTCCGGGTTCAGCAAGGGGGACTTTGAGCTCTTCTTGCTCCCCTAAATCTGATCCCCCTAAATCCCCCTTAAGAAGGGGGACTTTGAGTTGTTCTTGCTCCCCCCTTATTAAGGGGGGCTGGGGGGGATCTGCCGCGATGATACCCCCTGACAAAATCAGAAACGACTTCAGCGGATCGTCAGCATTAAACGAGCCGTGACAGGAAAAATGCGCGCAATGAGCATTTTCTAACTGCTCTAAATATTGTTCCAAAAGATTAGTTTTACTCGCTTGTGAACCCGGAAGAATTTGACTGATGGCGAATTTGGGGGCGATGCTGGCCACTTCCACATCGGTGTAGGGAAGATCCGAGGTGGGGTTTTGCAGGGCGAAGAGTTGGTCAAAATTCGGGTGGATTGTAATCTGTTGCAGGAGTTGGCAACTGGGGCTGTATTGAATCCCTTGGGTGAATCTATCTAACAAGAATTCGTCGTCGGTTAGGGGTAGGGCGTGGAGGGGGAACAGGTGCAGCAACCAGTGGGGAATTAGGATTAAGCGGGTACTTTCTGGGGGCAGAATTGTGGTGATTTGGAGGATTTCGGCAAGACGCTGGAGATAGTCGGAGAGTTTGGTTTGCCAGTGGGTTTTGCTTTGTTTGTAGTCGGCCCGGTAGTCGTTAACTAAATCGATTAATTCATCGCATTGACGGTTGCGATGCACTGTCAGCACGTCGGGGTAAGTGAGGACAAAGGTGATGATTTCTTTGTCGGTGATGTACCACTCAATTAAGGCGGTGTCTGGGGTGAGGAGTTGGGTAATTTCGGTGAAGGTAATGGGTTTTAGGACTTGGGGGGTTTCCTGTTTTTGGGCGATGACTTCGGCAAGGTTGCGGGCTTTGTTGGCTTCGGCATATAAGAGTGCTTCTTGATTGCTTTGGCGATCGAGGCATACTTGCACCATGCCTCTGTAGAGTCTATCCCACTGCAAGTCGTGTTTTTGTTTGGTTTCATTCCCCGATTCCAACTTCCGCAGTTCTGCGGCTCTGAATATGGCATTTTTAAAGGTATCGTAGGCAGTTTGGAGAGTTGCTGCTTTTTGGTTTGTGTCTTCTGGTTTTTCTCGGTTGATGTAGTCTAGTTTTGCCAGATAAGTCCAACCCAGGTTATTTAAGGTTTCTACATTATTTAACGGGAAAACCTCGCGAGTAAAAATAGTTAAAGCAGCCTGCAAAAACTCGATCGCCCGTTCCAGATTATCCGCCCGCGAACCGCTGATTCTGTCACTGTAGGCATTCGCTAGGTTAGTTTGAGTTTGAGCATATTTTTCGCTTCCCGGTTCCCGATTACTTAAAACTATTTGATAACCAGTAATGGCAATTTCAATATTATTCGCTCTATTCCCACGGGGAAAGTTACTAATATCAATACTTAAATTTTCAATGATGCCGACAATTGAGCTAATTGTTTCTGCATTTTCGCCATCAAGTAACTGCTCGGATACTTGCTGTAAAATTTCGGCAAAACGGGCATTGAGGAGATGTTGCCGTTGTTTTAGTAAGCTGTTGGGCATCTAAATTGTATTTTTTGGGCGGGCTTTCTGGCTCAACCCCTACTCCCCACAAGAATTTTATTAAATTTGACTATACAATTTAAATGCACTTCAGCTTATCGGGTAAATTACTTGAATACCGCTATAGCTTGATTCTGCTTGCAATAATTCTAGGATAAATTCTGCATATTCTTGGGAATCTTCACCTTCGGAGTGAACTCGATCGCCGTTTTCATTCATAGGTTATAGTTAATAGTGTTGGCATAATTGCTGTAGGGGCGGGTTCGCCAACCATCTTTAATACCCACAAACAATCCAGATCAACCCGCCCCCACCCCACCGAAGAAATTCGATCGCTTGTTTCCAATTTTCCTACAAATACGATGGTCGTTTTCCGGTTTTCCCGAAAGGGCGATTCCCTACGGGATAGCTTCGCTTCACGGGAAATTGTCGTTGGGAGGGGGCGGGTTTATTTCAATTGTTGGTACTTATTAGAGATGGTTGACGAACCCGCCCCTACACAATTAATGGTATGACAAACTAATAATTGGAGTGAATTTATTTTAGCATAATTATGGCAAAAGGTGCTAGGGAGCGATCGACCGTTTGCCAATTCTCCAAATGGCGAAAAACCGGGTTTTTGCGAGATTTTTTGGTGAGAGGCGAAGATATCGGAAAAAAACCGATTTCTGAGATGGTGCGTGGTGACGAGAAACCGGGTTTTTGCGAAGATATTTAATCCGAGGCGAAGATATCGGAAAAAACCCGGTTTCTGAGATGGTGCGCGAAGATATCGGAAAAAACCCGGTTTTTGAGATTGTGCGCGAAGATGTCGGAAAAAACCCGGTTTCTGAGATTTTTAAAGCTGCATCACTTTAAGCATTAGCCAGCTTCTTTTTAATCATTGCCCAATACTCAGGGAAATCCTCACGGGTATATACTGTTAATGCTGCTTGATAAAAGGATCTCGCCTTTTCGAGATTTTCATCCCGCGAACCGTTAATTCGGTCATTATAGGCATTACCTAGATTATATTGAATCATGGCCCAATCTTCAGGAAAGTGTTCAGGGGTACGAACAGTTAAAGCAGCCTCAAAAAACGCGATCGCGCGATCGATATTTTCCGCCCGCGAACCGTTGATTCTGTTGGCGTAAGCAGCAGCTAGGTTATTTTGAGCCATTGCCCAATCTTCCGGGAAAGCCTCAAGGGTATATACTGTTAAAGCAGCGCCATAAAGGGCGATCGCCATTTCCACATTTTCGGCCCGCGAACCCTTTATTCTGGTAATGTAGGCAGCAGCTAAGTTGTTTTGAGTTTGAGCAAACTTTTCGCTTCCGGGCTGCCGATTATTTAAAACAAGTTGATAAGCGGCAATGGCAATTTCAATATTATCGGCTCTATTCCCACCGGAAAAATTACTAATATTAATGCTCAAGTCTTCAACGAGACTGACAATTGAATCAATAGTTTTTGCATTTTCCCCACCAACTAACCTCTCGACTACTTGCTCTAAAATGTCAGAAAAACGAGCATTGATGAGATGTTTTCGTTCAGCTAGCATGGAGTGAATTACTCCTGTATTGCTATTGCTACCATCTTCTGCTTGCAATAATTCTAGAATAAAGTTTGCATACTCTTGGGGATTTTCACCTTCGGAGTTATCGCCATCGTTGAGATCGATTAATTGTGCTAGCTGGCCGATCAGATTCCGCAGGAAATTAGCGCCGTTTTGTCCTCCTTGCTGTGCCATTTTTTCGGCTACCAACTCGCAAGTTTCCAGAAAGTGGACATCCAACAATTCTGAGTTATCTTGTAATATCTGCGGTTCTTCGCCGTTGGGGCAATTCAGCAGGGTGTGAATTAGTTCTAGGTAGGCTTGGGCGCGGCTTTCTTCCATTGTTGGGGAGTTGCGAATAATATCGAGATTTATTTTATCATGGTTGTGCGTGGGTGGCCAGAAACCGGGTTTTTGCGACAATCTTTGATCGGAAGCGAAGATATCGGAAAAAACCCGGTTGCTGAGATTGTCGGTGGGTGGCCAGAAACCGGGTTTTTGCGAGAATATTTGATCGGAGGCAAAGATATCGGAAAAAACCCGGTTTCTTAGATTGTGTGTGCAGACAAACCGCCCGGTTTTCTAATTCCGACACAATGCTACCTTGGGCATTAATCTATCCAAAATTTGCTCGATCGCAATTACTGTCCAATCAATATCCGCTTCTGTGGTTTCTCGTCCCAGACTCAACCGAATTCCACCAACGGCACCGATTTCGTCATATCCCATTGCTAATAATATCGGACTAGGAGTTAGTTGGCCGCTGCTACAAGCAGAACCGGAACTAATGCCAATTCCTGCTAAATTTAGCTGCCGCACTAGAGTTTTGCCTGTTATTCGCCCTGTATCTCTCTGTTGATAAGGGCGGGAGGAAGGGGAGACTATGCAAAAACTGACGTGGTGCGGCAGCCGACAATATCGATCGCCAGTTGGTACTAAACTGGGTACGTGGGATAATCGGTCAAAAAGCCGATCGCGCAATGCAATTAACCTCGGCGTTTCCACATCTATTTCCTGCAATGCTAACTCTGCAGCCACCCCAAAACCGACGATTGCCGGCAGCGCTTGTGTCCCGGAACGCAGTTTCAATTCTTGGCCACCACCGCCTAACATTGGCACTAATTCTACTCCCGGACGCACGTAAAGCGCCCCCGCACCTTGCGGCCCGTACAGTTTGTGACTGGAAACCGAAAGCAAGTCTACGGGAAGTTTCTGCACGTCTACTTGCAGCTTGCCGACCACTTGAACTGCATCGGTATGAAACATGATATTGCGATCGCGCGCAATTTGTCCTAATGCCTCAATTGGTTGCAGCGTGCCTACTTCGCTTTGTCCGTAAATGATTGAAATTAACACTGTATTCGATCGCAGCGACTCTTGCAAATCCAAAGGGTGAATTCGCCCCAATTTATCCACTGGTAGGCGCGTCACTTCCCATCCCAACTGTTCGAGTTGTCGCGCCGGTTCTGCTACTGCGGAATGCTCTACGCTGGAGATAATGATATGCTGCGGCTTTGTATAAAGACGGGCAATTCCCATAATTGCCAAATTGTTCGCTTCAGTGCCGCCACTGGTAAAAATCATCGATTCCGGTAGCGCGTTAATCAAGCTAGCAACCTGCATTCTTGCTAATTCTAAAGCTGTCGCCGCCCTTTGTCCCCACTCGTGCAAACTCGAAGGATTGCCCCACTGCTGAGTCAGGGCTTTTTGCATGGCTTGAATCGCTTCTGGGCGTGCGGGCGTTGTGGCGCTATAGTCGAGGTAAATTTGCATGATTTTAAATAACTAATGACTAAGGACTAATGACTAATGACTAATGACTAATGACTAATGACTAATGACTGATAACTAACTTCCTGGTTTGCAGACGTTGTAGTCTTCGTGCGACAAAACTTTTTGGGGAGTTAAGAAAGTGCCACAATCTTCACAAAGCATTCTGTAGTTGCGAGTTACAGGAATACTGATTATTAAACGGTTGTGACGCAGGCGTTTGCCGCCGAAATCTCTGTAATTCTTATTTTCGCCCAAAGCTGCTATAATTGCCCTGGCTTTAGTGACTACGTGGTCGGGCAGACCTCTGAGATCGATGATATCTCTAGCAAATGATGCTTCCCTCTCTTGTTTTTTGGTTTGTTTTTGTGTCAGCACTTCAACGTACTGCTGCTGCGCCACCAACTCTTGCGTGCAGCGATGGCACGCTTTACCATATCCTTTGTGACCGCACGGAAAAATTCTTTTTCTTTTAGCCATAAAGCAGCGGTATAGGGTTTGACCCACGCCCCTGAATGCTGCTACCCTACCAGTGATGCTTCCGGCATCGAGGCAGTTCTACAAGACGTAAAATCTATTCCCTTGCATAAATTTAATAGGTTGTAACTTTACTTGATCGAATAGGTTTGAACTGTGGGATGGCTAATAACCTCTATATTTTTTAAAATTTTGTGGCTGTATTGTATTATCATTTACTCGGTTTCTGTTGTGCTGGGCTGGTGGCGATCAATCTGGCGGGCTGCGGACAAACAAAGCAAGACGTGCAGAATTTACCTCTCAGTCTGGCTCCATTGCCTCAAGACCCCTTGTTGCAAGTATACTTCAATCAGTCGATCGCTTCGAGTTATACAGAGCCTTACCGCCAGCAAACTAGACCCGGAGATGATTTAGAAAACTCGATCGCAGTGGCGATCGCTAGTGCTGGATCGACGGTAGATGTTGCGGTTCAGGAGTTTCGCTTGCCCGGTATTGCGAGGGTTTTGGCCGATCGACAGCGATCGGGAATTAAAGTGAGATTAATTGTCGAACATATGTATAGTCGCCCTTGGAGCGATTTTACAGCTCAGGAGTTGGCGAAATTACCGGAAAGAGAGCGCGATCGTTATAGCGAATTTGTGCAACTTGCCGATCGCAATAAAGACGGTAAATTAAGCGCCGAGGAAATCAAGCAAAATGATGCTTTGGTAATTGTCAAGGATGCGGGTATTCCTGTAATTGACGATACTGCTGACGGCAGTAAAGGCAGCGGTTTGATGCACCACAAATTTGTGGTAATTGATGGCAAAACCGTAATCGTCACTTCTGCTAATTTTACCACAAGCGATATACATGGCGATTTCAAGACAGCCGCAAGTCGCGGCAATGCGAACAATTTGCTAAAAATTGAAAATGCTCAAATAGCGCAACTATTTACTCAAGAATTTAACATCATGTGGGGCGACGGGCCCGGAGGCAAACCGGACAGCAAGTTTGGCATCAAAAAGCCGTTTCGTCAAGTGCAAAAAGTAAGAGTAGGGAATTCGACAGTGGCGGTGCAATTTTCGCCGACTTCCCAGACTTTGCCTTGGGAAAAAAGCGTTAACAGTTTGATAAATCGAAATTTGGGTAGTGCGAAAAAGTCGGTTGATTTGGCATTGTTTGTATTTTCGGCTCAGCGGTTGTCCAATACTTTGGAAATTGAAGCTAGCCGGGGAGTTGCGGTGCGAGCTTTAATTGACTCTAATTTTATTTATCGCTCTTACAGTGAAGGTTTGGATATGATGGGTGCGACTTTCATCCAAGATTGCAAGTTAGAAGCTGACAATCGCCCTTGGAGAAAGCCGCTGACTACGGTGGGAGTGCCGCTGTTACCAATGGGCGATCGCCTGCACCACAAATTCGGCGTTGTGGACGGCAAAACGGTGCTTACAGGTTCTCACAACTGGAGTGAGGCGGCAAATCACGGGAATGATGAGACGCTGCTGGCGATCGAGAGTCCCACAGTTGCGGCCCATTTTGAGCGGGAGTTCGATCGGCTTTACAAAGGTGCAATCATGGGAATTCCCGCCCGAATCAAACAGAGAATTGATGCTAAGAAAAAAGAGTGTGATTCACTACAAGCAGCATCAAAAACTACGAGTGCTAAACCTCAAATTGGTGCGGGTAAAAAGTTAGTTAATTTGAATGCAGCGAGTCAGGAAGAATTAGAAACCTTGCCTGGGGTTGGCCCGAAGTTAGCCGAGAGAATTATTGCAGCGCGGCAACAGCAACCTTTCACCTCTTTGGACGACGTGGCGCGGGTTCAGGGCATTGGGGACAAGATTTTAGAGAGATGGCGCGATCGAGTAACTTGGTAATTAAGTTCGTACTCCTGAGATGTTGCACCATTCTCAAGAACAGGCAAGATGCCTGTTCCACAAGAAAATTCACTCTTTGTGGAACGGGCATCTTGCCCGTTCATAAAAGGCTTATTGACAATAGTGCAACATCTCAGTAATCAGGACTTCATTCCTGACTCTAAAAAGTTCACAGTCATAACTTCCGTCCTTGCTTTCGCAACTCAGCATCAAAGACTCAAGTCCTCACTAGAAACCTATTGGATCTACTTTGACAACACATCAGCTCTCAAGTTAAGATAACTTCTAAACAAAATGCTATCTATTCACCTGAGAGGTATAGAGAGATGAAACACGCCAGATTTATTACGGGGAGGCCACAAATCAAATTCCTAGCTATTTTGGTGGGGGCTTTTTTTTTGACGCTAGCAGCTTTCACAGTTAGCGCCCAGCAGACGAGCGAAGCACAATTTAGGGTCAAAAACGAAAACGCTTTTAATATTAATTTGATTCAATTTAAGCGCACTGAATATGTAGGTGCGTGTGCTGGTACTGTCTTCTCCCCTGATTCGCAAAGCGCTCGATTTGTCTCCAGCAAAACTCCTCCGGCCCCTAACAGGAGGGTGATGATTAAAAATGTGACTGATGGCATGGAAACTAACCCCTATCCCTACACCGACAGAAGTTACGACAAAGGCGAGTTTTCCGAGGATTTTGCATTTAAGTTGGGTAACAGTCATAAAACAAGAACTTTTTCGGTTTTAGAGGGAGAAAATAAGTTTCTCTATGAAATTAAAGAAAATGACCAAGTTAGAGAACAGGGTGCGCTTACGGCTGAAGTTTCTATACAGAACTTAGGTACTTTTCCCCGTCAGCAAATTTGTCAAGATCAGGTAGAATGTCGGGATACATCTGATTGTCGCGACAGTAAAGGCCGAAAAAGAAGTTGCCGACGAGAGTGTTTTCCTGTTCAACAGTGTCGCTGTCCGTAACTGCTTGAAAAATACCTAATTCTTTTAATTAACCCCAGAGGAATAAAAGAAGAGAGGCTAAAATTAATTAAGAGAACTAAAACCGGAGCGCGGATAAATATGTCTCAGTCTGTTTTACCTGTTTCGGAAACCGATCGAGTTGATGCTTCGCCCACCTTAACTTTTGAAGAATATCTTGTCTATGAGGGAGAACCTGACGTTCTCTACGAACTTCACAGGGGAAAATTAATACCGATGGCAGCCGCAACGGCTTTACACGCAAGCATCTGCGAATTCTTAGTTTACATATTGCAGCGTTACTTAGCTGAACACAATCTCGATTTGGTGGCAAAAACTAATGTGGGAGTGAGAACGGAAGAGAATTCCTCGCGGATTCCTGATGTGATTGTTTGTACTCAAAGTCTTTGGGAACAACTGCTTGCCAGACCTGGTGCTGGCGTCTTCGATTTAGATGAAACGCCAGTGTTAATTGTTGAAGTTGTCAGCCAAAACGAGCGTCAAGATTACGTGACAAAAAGAGCAGAATACGAAAATGCTGGAGTGCCGGAATATTGGATGGCAGACCCTAAACCTAACCGGACTAGGGTCAGAGTTGTAACTTTGCCGGAAAATGAGACTGCTTACGAACAAGCGAATTTTTTCCCTGGGCAAAACATCGTGTCTTTACAGTTTCCAGATTTGATTTTATCAGTGGATCAAATTCTCTCTCCCCCACTTGTCGAAGATTTAATCAGACAAGAACAATCTCGATTACAGCAAGCTGACAGACTGGCGGCGCGCTTGCGGGAGATGGGAATAGACCCGGACGCTATTTAGCACTAAAGTGTCCTTTTGAGATTCGGAATTACTCGTTACCAGGCAGAGCCTGGTAACGCAGATCCGGAGGCTCTGCCTCCAATTTTCATGAAAGCAAACGAGGCAGAGCCTCGCTTACATCGGTTCCCAGGCACAGCCTAGGAACCAGTTAAGAAAATTGAGTTTTTGTGGAACAGGCCGGAGTGCCTGTGCCGCGAGAATTAAGTAATGGGGTGAAAGTAAAATGCTGCTCCTAACACGATATATGTTGCTAAAAGCAGCACTCCTTCGAGCCAATTAGAGCGGCCGTCGATACTGATCAAATTGGCAATTGTCACGGCGATGGCAACTGCAACTACTTCAAAGGGATTGAAGTTTAAATCCATCGGCTGATGAATCACTAATCCGATAATCACCAACACCGGCGCTACCAGCAAAGCAACTAGCAAACTCGAACCCATTGCGACAGAAACTGACAAATCCATATTGTTTTTCATCGCAACTCCCACCGCAGTTACATATTCAGCGGCGCCGCCAACAATCGGCAACAGAATTACCCCTGTAAACAGTGGCGTTAATCCCAATCCTTTGGTAGTTTCTTCGACAACACCAACGAAAATTTCTGATTCAAAAGCAACGGCAACAGTTGAGGCAACTAGCACCCCTATCCACAACCACAAATTCGGTTTGTGCGTAGTAGATTCTTCTTTGGTATTTTGAGGATTTTCTGACTCTAGTTCTACTAAGCCAACATCGTAAAGATAGCTGTGCGTTTTTAATGAAAATAGCAGAGTTAAAGCATAAACTGCAATTAGGACGATCGCAGTTATTAAGGAAAGATTTTGAATGGCTGCGGGTTCGACTCCATTGGAGGTGTAAATTACCATTGTCGGCAGCAGGATGGCAATCACTGCTAGAGTCATTGTGGAACCGTTCACCCGCGCGATTATTGGCTTAAATTCCTGTTCTTTGTAGCGGATTCCTCCTAACAGCATGGAAAATCCCATGACTAAGAGCAAGTTGCTGATAATTGTACCGGTTATGCTGGCTTTCACAATGTCAATTAAGCCAGCTTTCAGGGCAACTATGGCAATAATTAATTCCGTAGCATTGCCGAAGACTGCATTTAATAAGCCGCCTATGGAGGGGCCTGTAACGATCGCCACTTCTTCTGTTGCTGTACTCAACCAAATCGCCAGAGGTATAATGCCTAAAGCGGATGTAATGAAAACTGCAAGGGAACCCCAGTGCAAATACTCAGCGGCGATGGAAATGGGGATGAAAATTAACAGCGCTATGGAAAGAATCTTTTTGATTGACATAGGAACTCGGATGGTGTAAGGAAGGGTGATGTCGAGTTGTCGGGGCGATCGCAAAGTTGATTTTACACTATTCAACTATTCTCTGACAATTCTGCTGGCAAGTGCGATCGATAATTGGGAATTTTTAACCGGAAATGCACCCAGAGCGAGGCAGATTGAATATAATAGAATTATATCGACATCGGTGAAAAGATATGTCTCAATCTGTAGTGCCAGTTGTTGAATCAAAGCAAATTGATACTTCACCAACCTTAACCTTTGAAGAATACCGATTTTATCAAACTGATTCCGATCTACAATATGAACTGTACAAAGGCAAATTAATTCCGATGCCAACCGCCACAGTTTTACATATCAAAATTTGCGAATATTTAGTTTACCAATTGCAGCGTTACCTAGCTGAACACAATCTTGACTTAGTAGCAAAAACAGGTCTGGGAGTAAGAACAGAAGAAGATACCTCTCGGATTCCTGATGTAGTTGTTTGCACTCAAAGTCTTTTGGAACAAGCTGCTGCTAGACCAGGTTCTGGTATCCTGGATTTTGAGGAAAAGCCCCTGTTAGTCATAGAAGTAGTGAGTCAAAATCGGCGCGCCGATTATGTGGTTAAACGAGCTGAGTACGAACTAGCTAACGTACCTGAATATGTAATTGTTGACCCTACACCTAACAAAGAACTGGTGCGAGTTTTAGCCTTTCCTGAAGGTGAAGACATCTATACACAAACAGATTTTGTGCCGGGGCAACAAATGGTGTCTGTAGTATTTCCTAATCTGACATTATCAGTGGATGAAATACTGTCTCCGCCATTAGTTGAAGGGTTGATTAAAGCAGAACAAGCTCGGTTCCAGGAACTTGAGCAGCAAGCTGATGAGCAGCGCCAACGGGCGGAAAGATTGGCGGCGAGGTTGCGAGAATTAGGAGTAGATCCCGATCGCATTTAGGAGGTTTCTGTCAGATCCCCGAATTCTTAAAAAAGTCGGGGATCTGGGTATTCTGTTGTTTGAGGTGGGCTTGATACTGTGCAACTATTCAACCCAACGCACCCGCACAAAATGAGCTTCGCGTCCCCAGAAGTCGTGACTTACAGTAATATCAACAACACTCAAATTAAACGGAATAGCAGTGGTGACGTACCGCTGAGCCAGAGATCCCACATCAGGGGCTAACTGAGCCGCCGTCGCAGCCGCTGCACCCAAACCTAAAAGTTGTAGAATCGGCCCGCGAGGCAGGGCTAAATTGATGCCAACAGCAAGGCCTGCCGTTAGCAGCATTGCCACCGACAAATTCGTGCCACAGCGGGGATGTACAGCTAAATCCCACTCTCCGCTGGCAATCCGCTGCAAAGCCTCGCGCACAGCCTGACGCAACTGTGCAATGTTAACGTGGCCATAAAGATAAAACCCTTGGTCTGTGGACATTCCGCCCAATAACTCATTATCGGTTCTTCCTGTCGTCGCACCAAACGATTGGCTTAGTACCCAAACCGTAGCGTGTTCCAAAGCATGAACTTGGCGCAAAGTCAAGACTTCCTTCAAACCGGGCACAAAATTGAGTTGTCGCAACAAATCAGCATCTTGAGTCCGCTGCGGGGCAAAGTCGAAGGGAAACTGGGCGGTGCGGCCGGAAGCAGAAGCAGTAGTTGTCATATCAAAACGCCTCCATTAACTCGATTAAGTGGATATTTAAAATTAGCAATTGGGTTGAGAAAAAGGCGATCATAAATTATCAATAGTTTTGACTTTAAAACCTAGCAAGGGCAGGTTTTGTGCAAAAATTATTAGCCCTCAACCTGCCCTTACTAATAGATCGGACTTATTCCCAGTTTATCGTTCGAGCCGCTGACCGTCGCGGAACACTCCCGGAAACCGCCGGCCACTGGTATCGATAATTGTGCCTTTGCCGTGAGGTAATCCCTTGCGGAACTCTCCCTGATAGCGGATACCGTTGGAGAACGAACAGTTACCCCTAGCATCGAGGTCTTGATTATAGAACTGTCCCGAACACCGGGTACCGTCAGCGCGGGTGAAGACTCCCGTACCCAAAGGCTTGCCCCCTAAAAATTGACCGACAAAGCGATCGCCGTTAGCAAAAATGAATTGCCCCTGTCCAGTCGGCGTACCTACTTTCCAATCCAGAGAAAACGGCCCTATATAGCGATCGCCATTAGTAAAAATAGCGGTCCCGGAGCTGATTCTGCCATCTCGGAATATGCCCTCGACGCGGGCGTCGTCCTTAAATATAAATTGTCCTCGACCGTTTGGCTGGCCTTGACGGAACTGCCCCTCATAGCGATCGCCATTGGAATATACGTATACCCCCGTGCCACTCGGCAAACCGTTAACGAACTGTCCGATGTAGCTATCACCGCCGTCATAATCGCACCTAACTCTACCTGTAGCGATAGCTGGGACGCAACGACCACTCGGAGCTCCTACCCCTACTTGCGCCATTGATGGCAAGGGATAAGTCGCGTAACTACCAATTCCCAACACTGATGTAACTAATAGAGCGATTCCACTGGTTTTAAAACGGGAAATCATTAACAAAGTCTCTCCTATACGCTTCTGGATATTATTTTGCTTCGTCATTTGTCTTTTGTCCGATTTCTTGTCAAAAGTGGCCGGAAAAACGGAATTTATCCTTTACGAAACTCCGGGTTTGCCGTTGCGAAATACCCCCGGAAAGCGCCTGCCGCTAGCATCGATCATCGTTCCGACACCGTGAGGCACTCCCTTTCGCAATTCTCCTTCATAGCGCGTACCGTTGGGGAAAGTGCAGGTGACACTAGCGTCTAGTTCTTGATTAAAAAACCTGCCAGAACAGCGAGTGCCGTCTTTGCGTACTAATACCCCTGGGCCAAAGGGCGAACCTGCAAAGAATTGTCCTTCATAGCGATCGCCGTTGGAGTAAAAAAATTGACCCCGCCCTGCTGGTTGGCTGCTAATAACATTAGTCTGAAGGTTCTGGACGACTCCGAAGTCTCCCACGTAGCGCTCACCGTTGGGGAAAACCACCGTCCCAGATCTCATCGTGCCGTCTTGGAACACGCCTATGTAGCGGGCATCATCTTTAAAAATGAATGTCCCTCTACCATTGGGCACTCCCTTCCGAAATTGTCCTTCGTAGCGATCGCCATTAGCGTAAACGTAGACTCCACTGCCGTCGGGCAGGCCGTTGACGAAGTTTCCCTCGTAGTTATCGCCTGTCTCGTAATTGCATTTCACTCTTCCCGTCGGAGGATTTCCTTGGCAGAAGGGAGAGCGTTTTTCTTCTTCGGGTTTGGCCTCTGGTGTTGGCTGTGGTGTTGGTTGAGCCATTGATGGCTGGGGATTCAAGAGATTAGTGGCGCTTCCGATACCAGAAGCAACTAATATCACCATCCCTAATTTTTGAATTGAACCGAGCATGAGAAATCTCCTTTGACTTCCATTACTAATAGGGAGTTTATAGACGCTAAGACTCGCTGAAAAGTCTTCTATTTTTTAATCCCTAATGTTTCTTCCCAGAAGCGACTAACTCACTCTATATTAATTTTACATTCAGATTCGATATCAGCCATAAATGCAAAAAGGCAAAAATTAGAGTTTTTGCCCTTAGCATTTTTCATACTTTAATGTCAATTTTCAGCGTCGCGTTGAGCTATTCGGATTTGACAGACGGCTAATAACTGCATTGGCGGGTTGTTGGCGACTTGCGGGTTTTTCGCCAACACCTTTGGCTACCTCAACGCCGTTTTCCTCTAGAATCACGACTGGATCGGCTCCGGGCTTGATATCCACCCGCTTCACCAACACTTGCCCGTTAGACAACCGCTGCCCGACTTTGACATATCGGCTGGTTGGTTCATTCGGTACTTTGACAATCACTTGCGTCTCGTTCCCGACTTTTACCACCCCGCTGACTTCAGTGCCTGTAGCGAGGTCAGTAGAAGGCGGTGGCGGTGCTGCAGGAACTACTGGGATCTGCGGAGGAGGTGGGGGATTGGGGTCTCTCCACTGGGGCGGGCGCTTGTCTACTGGCAGTTCCGGCAGATCCGGCACTCCTATGGGTCTAGCTGCAATTGGCTGGGGCGGGCGCGGGGGTGCAGGACGGCGGCCCACTTGAGGCGTATTGAGTCCCGGAACTTGGCGCGGCAAGCCTATTTGCGCTCCATCGCCTCCGGGAAAACCTGGCTGTCCGGGGCGACTGCCCAATTGAGGAGTATTTAGTCCCGGAACTTGGCGCGGCGAGCCTATTTGCGCGCCTTCGCCTCCGGGAAAACCTGGCTGTCCGGGGCGACTGCCCAATTGAGGCGCATTGAGTCCCGGAACTTGGCGCGGGGAGCCAACTTGCGCGCCTTCGCCTCCCGGCAGAGAAGGATCTCCGGGGCCCACTGCTATTAACGGATCTCCCGCTGAGCGGCGCCCTATTGGCGGGGGGCTTAGCCCAGGCACTTCTGGCAACCGGGCTAATTCCCGACCCAGGGCCCTCTCGCCTGCAGGCTGACGATTTATCCTGCTTTCGGATAGAACTGGCAGAAGAGGCGCTTTTGCGATAGTTCGAGCCTCATAGTCTTGATCGCGGAGGGCTGCATCAAGTCTGTTCTTGCCCTGCCGCCAAACTGCTTGCAGCAAATTTCCTCGCGTCACACAAGAAAGTTCCCCCCTTCTTACTGTCGGCGGTCGATATACCTCAATTGCCTCGGCAATTTCCGGCACTATGGAACACCGGAGAGCGTCAGGAGGTGATTGATCTCCGTAAAGAGCCCACAAGTTTGAGGCTATTACATATTCACCCAGGGCTTTTTCTATTCTTCGGAACAATGGTCGGTTAGTTAGTAGTAACTCTCGTCTGGTAACACCAAAACTTCTTGTTCCTGGTCTTCCGTAGATAGTTTCGACCAATCTATCCACATCCGTACCGTACTCAGAGTTTTGTGTGGTGTCGTCTAGCAAAGCCTGAAGCGTCCTGAATTCGCTGACAACGCCTCTTGCTGTCGGGCTGAGATTGATTTGGGGAGCGGCCGGGCCTCTGAGCTTAGTTCCTCCAATTTGGACTGGGCGGGATAGTTCTGGCAGTTTAGGTATCATCGCCACCTGTCGCTGCGGCAGTTTGGGCAACGGATTGGCTGTCATCGGCCCTGCTGGGACTCCACCGGGGACATCGCCAACTCCGGGAGGGTTTTGAACTGCGATCGGCGGCAGCGGCCCAAAGGGGTCTAACTGAGAAGGATTCGCTGTCAAAGGGCCTTGGGGCACCGGCTGAAGCGGAAGCGTTGGATTCCTGTTTTTGTTGTTGCCGATGCCTGTTTGAGCCTGTCTGGCTCGTTCGTCTGGGTTGGTCGATCGAATTAACCCTGGAGGCTGGGCCGCTACTACTGGAGACTGGAATGTCTGAGTTCCTGGGGTGGGGCTGGCAGAGGCTGCCGGAGATGGAGAGGCTGCACTGGGGCTGGGGCTGGGGCTGGCTGTGTTGCTGCCCTCGCCACCGCAGCCTGCGATCGAGAAAGCTAGTAGTCCTATAGTTGCAAAATATAAAAGTTTGTACATTGCCGATCGTCCCCAAATGCTTAATTTCAAGATATCCAACAAGGCTCTGCAATTACAGCCTGTTGCCGTTTATCAGTTTATCTGTGTTCGATGTTATGCGATCGCTTGAAAATTGCCAAGTTTTCCTGACGATCCGATCGGGCTCTTCGGGCGCTGGGTTTTGTGGATCAAGTTAGGATATCAATGGTGGCCGTTGTTCGACATATTGAATTAATTAAGGTATTTAAATAATGGCAAAAGTGATTCTCAAGCGGATTTGGCGATCGGGCTTGGTTTTTGCGACCGTTTTGGTGGGTGTGGGTTCGGTGGGGGGCGGCGAGGTGCATTCTGATTCACATCAGCCAGAAACCCAGGTGATGACATTGATGCCCGATGTGAGTTTCCAGCAGCTCGATCGCACTATAACGGGATCGGGATTGACAACTGGCGAATTGTACTCTCAGTTTTGGAACCCGTCAAATCCTGGTGCCAAAGCCCCAGCAAATCAACCGGCGAAGCCACGGGGGAATCCACAGGTATTTCAAGCTAAAATCAAGCGTCGCGCAGGCGGGACGCCGGTGATTGATGTGGTATTTAACGGCAACCAGACTTTTGAGATGATTCTCGATACCGGCGCCAGTGGCACTTTGATTTCTCAGCGGATGGCTACTGCACTGGGAGTGAGGCCGGTGCGTACCATCAGAGCGGGGATCGCTGACGGTAGCTTTGTCGAGTTCCCCATCGGCGTAGTGCGATCGATTCGGGTTGGGGGTGCTGCGATCCAAAATGTCGAAGTGGCGATCGCCAAACAAATGCCAATAGGTCTGCTCGGTCACGATTTCTTTGGCAATTACGATGTCAAAATTAAAAAAGATGTTGTAGAATTTTATGTCCGCTGAGAGGGAGCTGATTCGGAAACGGATTTTTGCTCAACTGGTTTAAAGTTATTCCCAGCCCAGTCAAAGCTGTTTAATCTATTCCTTGAGGCAGTAGTAAAACTCCGCCATCTGTGGTATTCTTTTTAGTGTTTCAATAGCAACCTACCGTTGAACAATTCGTGAAAATGCGGCCGCAAAAGCAGGGTCGCTGTTGGTGAGATAGGTAACAGCCTCCGACTGTGCATTCACAGTACAGGCCAAGGCAATCAATTAAACAATTCCCAAAGCAGGTCGAAATTAGTTCCCACAATGCTGTGGCTAAGGGAATTTTGGTGGGCTTTGTTCAGCCGGAGCCTAAAAAATATGTAAACTGATTAGCGGCAGATGTTCCGCAAAATCGGAAATCATGAAAATCGAGAAATTAATTATTGTAAATAAGGTATTCACATGGCACAAGCGTCTGTATCTCCTGTAGTGCTGATTATTCTAGACGGCTGGGGTTATCGTGAAGAAAAAGACGGAAATGCGATCGCCGCTGCGAAAACACCCGTGATGGACAGTCTCTGGGCCGCTTATCCCAGAACTCTGATTAAAACATCGGGTCGGGCGGTAGGGCTGCCAGACGGGCAAATGGGTAACTCAGAGGTTGGTCACTTGAATCTGGGCGCGGGCCGCGTGGTTCCTCAAGAGTTGGTGCGGATCTCGGATGCAGTGGAAGACGGTTCTTTGCTCAACAATAAAGCGCTGGTTGGGCTTTGCGAGAAAGTCCGCGCCACGGGCGGCAAGTTGCACCTGACTGGTCTTTGTTCTGAAGGTGGGGTTCATTCCCATCTGAGTCATATTAAGGGTTTGCTGCAATTAGCAAAAGCACAGGGAATTTCGGATGTTTGCATTCACGCGATTACAGACGGCCGTGATACTACTCCGAAAGAGGGTGTCGAAGCTCTAGGCAAGATTGAAAGTTATATCGCAGAGGTAGGGGTGGGTCGGATTGCGACCATCAGCGGCCGCTACTACGCGATGGACAGGGACAAACGCTGGGATCGGGTGCAGCGCGCTTACGAGATGATGACGACTGAGGGTGCGCCTGACGGTCGATCGGCGGTTGATGTGTTGCAGGCCTCTTATGCTGAAGGAGTGACCGACGAGTTTGCAGTTCCGACTCGGATTGCTCCGGGGGCTGTGGCATCCGGCGATGGGCTAATTTTCTTTAATTTTCGCCCGGACAGGGCTAGAGAATTGACTCAGGCTTTTGTATCTCCCGATTTTAAGGGGTTTGAACGGCAGTTAATTGAGCCGCTGACGTTTGGGAGTTTTACTCAGTACGACCCGAAGTTGTCGTCAGTAATGGTGGCTTTTGAACCGCAGAATTTGAACAATATTCTGGGCGAGGTGATTTCTAAGCACGGTTTGCAGCAGTTGCGGACGGCGGAAACTGAAAAGTACGCTCATGTGACTTATTTTTTTAATGGGGGTCTGGAAGAGCCTTTTATCGGAGAACACCGGGAGTTGGTGCAGAGTCCGATGGTGGGGACTTACGATGAGGCGCCCCAGATGTCGGCGGATTTGGTGACGGATGGGGTGGTGACGGCTTTGGAAAAAGGCATCTATTCGTTGATGGTGATTAACTACGCTAACCCGGATATGGTTGGTCATACGGGCATGATGGATGCGACGATAATTGCGATCGAAACTGTGGATAAATGTTTGGGGCGGCTGGTAAGCGCCATTAGTAAAGCTGGAGGTACGGCAATTATTATTGCTGACCACGGAAATGCTGAGCAGATGTTTGACGATGACGGGAATCCCTGGACGGCTCACACTACTAACCCCGTGCCGTTTATTCTGGTAGAAGGTGAAGGTCTGAAGATTCCGGGTCACGGAACGGATGTTCCTCTGAGGACTGATGGTTGTTTGGCGGATATTGCGCCCACGATTCTGGAGCTGTTGAGGTTGCCTCAGCCCCCGGAGATGACGGGACGTTCTATGATTGAACCCGCTAATTTTGAAGTTCGCGCCAATCGCACTCCGGTGCGAGTCCGATTGTAGTAGGGACGCAGCAGCAGTAGGGACAAAGGCGTCGTGCATTGGTGTCAACTTAAGCTGTCATCCGCCCAGTCCTCCCGCCCATCCGGTAGTCCGCCAGGGAATGAATTCCCTGTCTAATAGCGAAAGTCCTCTCAAGAGGACTAATGAGTTTAAAAATTCGGCGTTGCTGAATTGGGGTATGAAATTTGTAGGGGCAATCCCCCCGTGGTTGCCCCACTGCTGACAGCGTAAGCACTTAGAATTACCCCATCAGGCAAAATCATACTTGGATTCAGCAGTACCAAAATTCTTCTTTTCAGTCCTCTTAAGAGGACTTTCGCTTTGAGGCAGGGAATTCATTCCCTGCCGGACTGGCGGACTAACAGCTTAATTTGACAACAATGGGTACGATGCTGTGTCCCGGAGGAGATTGTGTGCGATCGACCGAATTTGATATGATAATAAATTACCGATTACTAATTACCAATTACCCCCGATTATGGATATTGTTTCTGTGTTACAAGTTATCTGGTCTTTGTCTGCTTTAGGACTTGTGATTTTTGTGTTGCTGCACAGTCCTAAAGGCGATGGTATTGGAGGGATTGGCGGACAAGCTCAATTGTTTACCAGCGCCAAGAGTGCAGAAACGAGTCTGAACCGGATTACTTGGGGTCTGTCTATTGTTTTTATGGGTTTGACTGTGATTTTGAGTGCTGGTTGGTTGACCCCTAAGTTATAAAATTCGGATTTTTAACCACATTAGCTCACGGGCGGGACGCCCGTGCCACATTAGTTCACGGGCGAGACGCCCGTGCCACATTAGCTCACGGGCGAGACGCCCGTGCCACATGAGTTCACGGGCGAGACGCCCGTGCCACATTAGCTCACGGGCGAGACGCCCGTGCCACATTAGCTCACGGGCGAGACGCCCGTGCCACATAAATAAATATTGTGGGGTGTAGGGGTTGGGCTTCTAGCCCGCCCTAAAGATGAAATTTAAGTGCGGTTGCAAAAATGCGGTTGGGGAAAGTGACATTAAAACCTCGATTGCTGGCTGGTTTGGGATTGGCTTTATGTTGTTTTAGCCTGATAGTTTTTACTCAGGTTAATACTCCGGCAACGAGTCTTTCTTCTCTCCCGAATAGTTTTCCGCCTCCACAGGTTCACCCTTTGCCGCCCACGCTGGCCAATTGGCAAGATTCCACCGATAGCGGTGATTATTTTGACCAGGTTAAGCCACCGAATTTTGGTCATTTGTTGTGGTCGAAGTTTCCGATTCAGGTTTATGTTGAGCGTCCAGTTGATGCTAATAAGTCTGAAGAATGGATGGCGGCTGTGTTGGATGTGGTGCGAGAATGGGGGGTTTATTTGCCTTTGGAAGTGGTGGATAGTTCGGAGGTGGCTGATATTAGGATTTTACGTCGGGCTCCGCCTTTGCGTCAAGGGGTTTTGCGATCGCGTTCTGGAGAGGCTACCTATGAATTGTACGACCGTAGGGATGGGGATAAAACTGTGTTATCTCATCGGTTTTCGGTTTATTTGAATCCGACTCAAGTGGGTAAGTATGTTCCGGCGACGGCGGCGACGGCGCGGCACGAGTTGGGTCACGCTTTGGGAATTTGGGGCCACAGTTTGATGGAAACTGATGTGCTTTATTATTCTCATGTGAGAAATCCTCCGCCTATTTCTGCGAGGGATGTCAATACTTTGAAGCGCGTTTATGAACAGCCGACTCGGTTGGGGTGGTAATATTAGTTTTGATATGTAAAATCGTGTCAGTAAAAAGATGAAAGATGAAGCTTTTGGCATTGTGCCAGTTTTTGCGACTGAAACTGATAGTTTGTTTTTGTTGATTCAACATCAAGCGGGACATTGGGCGTTTCCTAAAGGTCACGCGAATCAGGGAGAATCGGCGCTAGAAACGGCGAAGCGGGAGTTTGAGGAGGAAACTGGCATCCGCGATTGTGAAGTGCTTGAGGAGCCTAGTTTTGTGGAACGTTATTCCTTTGTTAAGGAAGGGAAGCCTAGTTCTGTGGAACATTATTCCTCTGCAAAGGAAGGAGAATCAATTGAAAAGACTGTTACTTACTTTTTGGCTTTTGTAAATTCAATGGAAGTTCAGTTGCAAGTAGAGGAAGTTCAAAACTCGACCTGGAGTTCCTTTGAGGATGCAGTTAAGCTGATTACTTTTGATGGGAATCGGCAAGTTTTAAGGGAAGTCAAAGCATTTTTGGACGCGAGGAAGGAGTCTTAATCAGTCTTGGATACACACACTTGTTTATGTAGGATGTGCATTATTCACTTTACGCTATAAGTAGCCTGTTAAAGCACTTTTGCGTCCGCGAATGTTAATATCTAGTCCGGTTCTACGATCGCAATTAAGTTTGTAGTAAGGACTTTAGTGCTTAGTGACTGCAAGCTTTAAGAGAGAGCTTGATTCCTTACTACAAACAAATTATTTTGTTAGATACCCAACTTCTTCAATAAGCCGGGGATCTAGGTATTCGGTGTGATTATTTGTTGATTTTCTGGGCTTCGGCGTGGTGTTGCAAGCGAGAGAAAACGTTGTAGGCGTCGGGGCCGGGAGTATTGTGTTCGCCAGAGCCGTCCATAGGGCCGTCAATGGCTTTCCAAGCAGGAATTCCGCCTTTTAGTTCGGCTACTTTTTGAAAGCCTGCTGCGCGGAGAAGATTGGCAGCTTCGGCGGTTTGTTGGTCGTTTTCGCCGTAGATGTAGATATCGCGGATGGGTTCTAAACTCGATTGTGCGCGCTCAACTAATTCGTCCATTGGCATCATTACCGCGCCGGTAATGTGGCTTTTGGTGAAGCTTTCAAAATCACGAGCGTCGATGATTGTGAGTCCGGGTTCGCCCCAATCTAAACGGGCTTTGAGGTCGTGGCTAGATGCTTGAGCTTTTAAACCAGGAGGGGTGGGAGTCAAATCGGGAAGCTTTTCTTTGATGTCGGAAATTTGATCGGGAATAGTTTTCATGAGTAAAATGTTGTTCAATGTTTTGATTGCTATTGCAATGTAACAAGATGTGTAGGTTGAATTCGTCTTTCTAAAGGCAGAATCCGGCATTGAACTAAAGTCGCAGTTAAGCTGGTTTGTGGGTTGTTAGCTGCGGTTGGGATCGCTACATTTGTTGAGGTTGCTAGAGTGTAGCGGGCTGTGCTTAAAATGGTTTCGATCGCATTTGGTGCAGAGAATTTGAACTGCGATCGCTCTTTCGATCCGATATTTTATCAAACAATCACCTTTTAGTCAATACCTATTATTTTTAAATGAAATTTGCATAAGTTGTGCGTAGCCTCGCGCGGATTTTTGCGGAAAAGTTTTAAATGATTCTCAACAAGGTTTCTGGTAAAATTTAAGAGTAAAAACAAGCATTTAAAGGTATGGATATGTCTGAGAAAAGTGAAGTTGCGATGCCTATAACTTTGACACCGGAAGAGCAAGCGGTGTGGGATGCGAAGGCGAAAGTTCGGGTACTGCTGAATTTGTGGGATTTGAGCGGCGGGAAGATGAAGGTGAAAAAGGGGGATTTGACTAAGCGGATTGTTCGCACTAATGAGACGAGTCAGAGATATCTGGGAGTGCTCGGCGAGTTGCAGGCGACTGGGGCGATCGAGTATTCGCTGGTAAATCGGGTGACGCTGGTGGAATTGAGCGCGAAGGGGAAAGAAGTTTTAGCGGAAGGCTTGAAAAGTAAGGATTCTTTGTTTGAGTTTGATGGTTCTCAAATTGGTACTCGGCTGGGAAATTCTTTGTTGAAGTGGATTCGGCATCAGGATAGTGCGGCAAGTGTTCGGGTTGAGAAAGGGAAAGGGGATGTAGGGGCGATCGCATCATATAACGATTTTAAGGCTGTGGCGATCGATGTGTATGACAGCTTGAACCGGGATTATAATTTAGATGATTTAGTCCCGATTTATCGGATGCGGCGGGCGATCGGGGAAAGGGTAGGGCGATCGGAGTTCAATGAATGGCTGTTGGAAATGCAGGCTACTGATATTTTTCAGCTAATGGCAGGGGAAACCCCAGACATCACTCCAGATAAACGTGAAGACTCAATCATCATTCCTGGTGGTACATTGCGTTACTACGCCAAGCGCTTAAATCCATAAAATTGTTCTCAATCTTTTTGTAGTTCGTTACCTCACACCCGATAACCATGAACAATATACCAGTTTCCCCGATAGAAGCCCTGAATGCTGCAATTCAAAATCACAATCCATTTAGCAAAGCTGGGATTGTCAAAGAGCAAGATATTTGGGGGAAAGGGTTCCCCGACCTTCCTACTCTAAATGCTCATGCTTCCGATGCAATTTTTCAGGCAGTTGAAAAAGTAAAGACAAGTTCATCTAGTCAAGAAAAGGTGACTTCACTGGTATTAACTGCTTCAATGGGAGTGGGTAAAAGCCACATTTTGAATCGTACTCGCCACAGGCTAGAAAGCAATGGTAATGCTTTATTCGTTTATGCGAGTGTTAATAATTACACAGACTTGAACTTTATCAAATACCAATTTCAGCAAACTTTAGTTAACAGTTTAAGTCGAATAAGTAGCCAAGGTGTCATGCAATGCCAGGAAATAGCAGCAGCAATGGCTAACGAATGTTTCAAAGCTATTAATCCTGCTACACCAAATCTTTCTCCTCAAAAACTACTAGATCAATTTGATCAAGTATGTGCTAGTTGGGCTACTAAAAATAAAAATTACATGAAAGCCCTAACTAAGCAATTTCTTAGGATAAGATCAAATGTAGACCCTTATATTCTTCGAGCTGTTTTGTGGACATTATCAGAAACTGAAACACCTTTTGCTATCAAATGGTTGTCTGGTGAAGAGTTAGATAAATCTAAAGCTGAGGAACTAGGATTGCCGACTAATTCCGGCAAGACTAATCAGGAGAGAGAAGTAGAATCTCTTAACAATGTCCAGAAAATTTTAAATTTGGTGAGTTACTACCGTCCTGTAATCATTTGTTTTGATGAAATAGATGTAAATCGAGATTGTTGTAGCGATGATGGATTAACAACAGTGCACGTAATTGCCGCTCTAGTTAAGCGTTTGTACGATACTCTCGAACAATCAGAACTCAGTCAAGGTTTAGTTATTATCACAGTAATGGCACCCGATGCTTGGAAAACAGTTAATCTGATGCCTGGTAGTATACCCGATCGAATTTCAACATACACGCAGCGAAAACCCATCGATTTAAACCAGTTGAATGGTGATTATTTAGTTGATTTAGTCAAACTATGGTTGCAAGATTTTTATCAGGTCAGAAATTTAAATCCTCCTCATCCGGTCTACCCATTTGAGGAAAGTCAACTGAGAGAATATGGCAGAGGTAAGCCAACTGTACGCGAAGCTTTGACATGGTGTGCCGAGAATTTTAAAGTTTTTATGCCTCCAGTGCCTAAACTTCCAGAAGCTCCTGTTGAGCGGTTTGAGTTAGCGTTAACCAAGGAACTTAATGCAGATATTCGAGAAGAGATGAAGGATAGTTTCACAATTGCTAATGCTATTTACTTTGGTTTTGCAACCCTGATAGATGAGACTGTGGATAATGTAAAAATAAATAACATTATGACAGAGGTTAAACCAAAATTACAAAATGCAGGTTTGATTAATTTCAAGATAATTGGTGTCGAAAATGGAAAAAAAATCAAGATTGGTGTTTCAGTCATTCAAACTTCTCAATCTGACTTAGTTGCTGGATTAAAACGCTTAATTGATTATCAAAAATTTGATTTGACTCGCGGTTGTTTAGTCCGTTCCCAATCAAAAATAGAGAAAATGAGCAAAAACTCTCCAGCATACAAGCTACTAGAACAACTCGTATCAGTAGAAAAAGGCGGTGAGTTGGTGTACTTGATTGAAGACCAAATAAAACCGTTATTTGCTCTCCGTGCTGTTTATGAAAAATGCACAGAGTATAATTTAACCGAAGACGAGGTTTTTGATTTCATATCTCAGAAAAAGCTCACTTTTGACAATCTTTTACTCCGAGAAATTTTGAGCGATCCGTCGAATCAAATGCCTGTGGTTGATGAGGAAGATGAACTCCAAGTTTTAGAAGCTCTTTTCAACCCTACCAGCATTGATGATACAGATGATGGCGATCTAAGCGACCAATTTAGTTAAGTATGAACCAATCAATTTTGCTTCAAACAGCACTGGCTTTACCAGTTCCAGATATTGAAGCTTTAATCCAAGGACAAATGATTGCAGCTATGCCTCGGATGTTTCTGAATCCGGGGCGGACATTTGCTTTATATCCAGCTAATTTTTCGGTGGATTTGCTATCGGGCGATGGATATTATCGATCGCATTTTTTGCCCGTCGCTCAAAAGGCACTTGCTCAGTTAAATGCTGAGAAAGTTTTGATTAAAGCTTGGGCTAGGTGCGAACTGTGTCAAATGGTGAATGAGCCTGAATCATTAGAGGCTTTGTCGCGGTTAACAGTCTGGAAAACAGAGGCATTACAGCAAATTCTCCAGCAGCGTCCTTTTATTTTTCTAGCTTACCTGCGGGTTTATTTGCTACCTCAGCCGCTGGAAATGCCTGTGCATCCCAGCGGCAATTTTGTATCTTTGCCAAAATCCCTAACTGTTACTGATTCAACGCCTGTGTTGAGCGAATCTATCTTTGCTAAACGCAGTCACAAGCTGGAAAAACTAGAGCCTCCTGAACATCCAGAATTGGAAGAGTTGCAAAGTGCATTAGTGCATTTATCCACCACCAACCCAAAAGCCAAACAATTAGAGGCAGAAATCAAAATGTTTCTAGGTTGGTCGGAAAAATTACCCACAACACAACCAGACCCGGATTTAGCATGGATAAGTGCGATCGCACAAATTGGCAATTCTAGCGATGGTAATACATTTGAAAAGTTAGTACGCAAAAGTTTGCTCAAGCTAGGATTTGCTAATTCTAATACCAATCCCAAAGCTAGTCTCAATCCCGAATCAACAGGTGGCGCTGGTGGTTTGGACTTTTATTGCGAGACTCCCTATCCAGTAGCGGGAGAGTGCAAAGCTAGCAAACATGAAAGTGTACCTAATAGTGTAACGGCTCAACTAATTCATTTAGGTTTGACTCACTTGGGTCAAGATAAGTTCGATCGATCGGTTAAAATTATTTTGGCGGCTGGGCCTTTAACTAATCCAGCTAATCAAGCAGCTATTGGTAGTAAAATGAATGTAATTCGCCCTGAAACATTGCAAAGATTAGTTGAATTGAAAGCTAAGCAACCAGGTTCGATCGATTTATTACAGTTAAAACCTTGTTTAGAACAAAAGCCGTTTGGTGAGGAAGCCGATGCTAAGGTTAATCGCTATATTGACGAGGTGCGGGAAAAGCTTAAAGTGCGATCGCACATAGTTCAGCTAGTCAAAGACTTTTTGGAAAGAACAAAATCAACAAGCGTTGAATTTAATCAGCTTCACGGTGCTTATGCCTTTTCTATGTCGCCCCAACCTTTAAAATATGAAGAAATGCACCAAATTTTAATAGAACTTTCCTCACCTTTGACGGGTTACTTAGGGCGAATTAAAGGCGAAGATTTAGGGCGCGATCGCTTTTATTTCCTGCGCGACTTGTCCCTAGATGATTGAGATAGGTCAAGGGCGATTCCCTGCGGGATATCTTCGCTTCATGTACTTCATCCAATTTCCTACACAGCATCAGGATCTATGCCCAGTTCCCGTAACCTCGCCGCCAACCTTTCAGCTTTCTGCAATTGAGCTTGTTCTGCCTTAATTAACCCTTCCACCAATGGCGGCTCTAAAATTTCATTGACTGATAATCTCAGATTGGGAAATACTACAGATACCATTTCCTCACCCGGCCAGTAATTTACCTCTGTATAAATGTCATCACCTTCGACAAATGCCATAACTCGCACCCGCTGTCTGTTTTCTGCTGGGTCAACAATTACATATTCTGGCACATCAGCTAAGTTGTACTCCGCTCGTTTAGTTATATAATCAACCCGCCGATTTTCGGTGACTACTTCTATTACTACTAACGGCGTTTCATCAAAGCCAAGATTGCCTCCTCCGGGTCTAGCACCAGCTTGTTCCAAAAGACTTTGAGTGCAGACAACTACATCAGGAATACGGGACGAAATTTCTTCGGTTCTCACTCCTAAGCCTCTTTTTACTACTAAATCAAGATTGTGGGTGACTACGTAACGCCGCAACTGGTAAACTAAATATTCGCAAATTTTGGTGTGTAAAACTGTAGCTATTGGCATCGGAATTAATTTGCCTTTGTACAGTTCATATTGTACATCAAGTTCCCCTTCATAAAATCGGTATTCTTCAAAGGTTAGTGTGGGTAAATTATCAACTGGCTGTTCTGTTAAAACTGGCGGAATTGATTGAGACATATCTTTGTCACCTCAGCGAGTATTTCTGATTATTTTAAATTTAAACGACAGTATCAGGATCTACTCCCAATTCCCGCAACTTAGCCGCCAATTTTTCAGCGAGTTGACTCTGCTGCTCAGCGAGTTGACTTTGCTGCTCAGCGCGTTGACGCTCCTCCTCAGCGCGTTGACGTTCGATTACGGCTTGTTGCTGTGATTCCTGCAACTCAGCTCGTTCTGCCTTCACTAACTCCTCCACCAATGGCGGATTTAGTATTTCATCCACCGATAAAACGAAATCTGGAAATACTACAGATACAATCTCTTCACCTGGAAAGAAATCTGTATGCGTGTAACCATCTTCACCTTCAATAAATGCTAAAATTCTGATTTTTTGCTTCCCACATTTAGGGTCAACAATGCAATATTCTGGCACATTCGCTAATTCATACTGTGCTCGTTTAATTATGTAATCTGCCCGTCGATTTTCACTCACTACCTCTACTACTAATAGCGGTGTTTCTCCTAAGTCAAGGATGCCTGAACCAGGCTGGGCAAGTATTTGTTCCCACAAACTTTGAGTGCAGACAAGTACATCGGGAATGCAAGATGTAGCATTTTCTGTTCTCACTCCTACAGAAGTTTTTACTACTAAATCAAGATTGTGAGCAGCTAGGTAACGCTGCAATTTGTAAACCAAATATTCACAGATGCTTGTGTGTAATGCTGTCGCTGTTGCCATTGGTATTAATTGGCCTTTGTACAGTTCGTATTGTACATCAGGTTCTCCTTGATAAACTCTGTATTCTTCAAAGGTTAAAGTTGGAGAAGTATCTGTTTGCTTTTCTTCTAAAGCTGGGGCGATTGATTGAGACATAGGTTTTGGTATGAGTTTATCTTGATACAATTCCTATTGTAGATCGGATTACCATTTGGGCGATCGCCTCAACAAGGCTGTAGCTGCCTCACTGTCGAGAGGTTTAGAGAAAAAGTACCCCTGACCGTACTCGCAGCCGATCGACCGCATTTGAGCCAATTGGACGGCGGTTTCGACACCTTCTGCCACTACCTCCATCCCCAAACTGCGGGCCAGCATGACGATCGCCCGCACGATTTCCAAATTTTCGCCCATTTCCCCAATGCGACTGACAAAAGAGCGATCGACCTTCAAAATATTAATCGGGAACTTGTGCAAATAACTCAGAGACGAATAACCAGTGCCAAAATCATCAATGCACAAATCAATCCCCAAGTCTCTCAACTGCGAAAGCATCGCCGCCGCCGCTTCCCCATCTTCCATCACCACACTCTCAGTAATCTCCAACTTCAAACAGCGAGCATCAACACCCGTTTCCTGCAAAACTTGCTTAATTTGCTGGATGGATTCCGGTTCCGAAAACTGCCTCCCGGAAAGATTTACTGCTACAGTCAGCCGCGAATTTCCCCCAGGTAAATTCAAACTCTGCCACTTAATAATTTGGCGGCAGCTTTCGTTTAAAACCCACAAACCCAAAGGCATAATTAACCCAGTTTCCTCCGCCATCGCAATAAATTCCATCGGGGAAACTAAACCCCGTTCCGGGTGCAGCCAGCGCACCAGCGCCTCAAATCCGATAACTGAGCCAGTTTTCAAACTAACGATCGGCTGATAATAAACAGTAAAAGGACATTCCAATTTTAAAGCAGTCAATTGCGACTTCGGGCGCTCCAATCTCCGATCGATTTCACTCAGCGGCGAGCTTTCCGCCCCCGTCCCACAGGCGAAATCCACTATCGAATATTTCAAATTTAGTTCTTCAACCGACTCCCGCAAATCGTGTTCCAAGTGCATCAAAGCCACAGCGCGAGCGTGCATCGCACTGGTAAAAACTTCGTAGCGAGCTTTACCGAGAGCTTTTGCCCGGTACATCGCAATATCAGCATCGCGCAAAATATCTCCCGGCCACTGATATTTGTCGGTATTCAAAGCAATGCCGATGCTAGCAGTAATTAAAACTTTATTACCTTCCAAATTCAGCGGTCGTTCGATCGTTTTGAGAATTGCCTTTGCTTGGGCGATCGCCTCATCAACACCTTTAATTTCCTCAAGCAAAATCACAAACTCATCTCCCCCCAGACGAGCCACCGTATCGCCTGGCCGCAAACAAGTCAAGAGACGGCGAGCCACAGCCACCAACAGCCGATCGCCCGTGCGGTGTCCCTGACTGTCATTAATCACCTTAAACCTGTCCAAATCCAGAAACAGCACCGCAAACTGATAGGTTGGATGCCGTTGCGCGCGGGCAAAAGCTTGCCCCAACCTGTCAGTCAACAAAGCACGGTTCGGCAACTCCGTCAGCGCATCGTGCAAAGCATCGTGCAACAATTGTTCTTCAGCCAGCTTGCGCTCAGTCACGTCGTGACAGTTGACCACAATTCCCCGCACCGAAGGTTCGTTGAGCAAATTCGTCGCCACCGCTTCCAACACGCACCAGGAACCATCCTTGTGCTGCACTCGGTATTCCGCCATTCCCAGGCTAACTCTCGGCATTTGCATGACACCTTTGAACACTTGATCCACTATCAGCAATTCGTCAGGGTGAATCAAGTCAAATATAGACCGGCCGAGGACTTCCGCCGTCGGGTAGCCCAAAATCCGCTCTAGGGAAGGAGATACATAGCGGCAAAAGCCTTTTTCGTCGAGAATCACAATAATGTCTCTAGCATTTTCAATCAACGATCGAAAGCGCTTTTCGCTTTGCCGCAGCTCTTGTTCGGTGCGCTTTCGATCGGTAATATCGGTATTCATGTAAATCTGACCGACAATTTTCCCTGTAGCGTCTTTAATAGCATCGGCCCGCAGCAACACTTGCAAAGTTTCACCGCTTTTAGTGCGGTTGGTAATTTCACCAAACCAAGAATAACCTTGGGCGATCGTGTCGAGTACCTCGCGTGCGACTGCAGGGTCAGCAAAAACTGCCGATATACCTCCGGCTAGTTTAAATTCCTCTGCGGTGTCCCACTCAAATAGCTGAGAAAACGCTTGATTTTGATAGATGTGAGTGCCGTTCGCATCGCTGATGCCGATCGCGTCACTCGAACTTTCCACCGCCTTGCGAGTCAGCACCAGAGCTTCTTCTGCCCGCTTGCGCTCGGTAATGTCAATCCCCACCAGACAAGCAGCTTTGCCCTCATCGTACTTTTGAGCCACAATCAAATAGTATCCCTCCGACTCTCCCCCATCGGTTTGTACCTTAACGTTGAGTTCTTTAACCGCTTCCGTAGCGTCGTCGGCAAAAAACTCCACCACAAAAGAGTTAAAATCCGAGCTAGCAGCCAGAAAACCAATATCTTGACCGACAAAAGCCGACGGCGGCAAACCATGCAGTTTGGCTAAGTGCTGGTTAACCCCCAAATAGCGCAAATCCGAGCTAATCCAAGATACCGTTCCCGGAACTGCTTCCAAAATCGTTTGCAGTTGGTCGTTCGCTTGCTGCAATGCTTGCTGCACTTCACATATTGGTTCCGACAAATCATACTGAACTCCTACAAAGTGAGTCAAATTAGCGTTGTCGTCTCGCACGGGAGATAGCGATAATTTGCTCCAAAAAGGAGTGCCGTCTTTGCGGTAATTTTTGATTGGTGTCTGGATTGCTCGACCTTGGCGCAAGGCGTCGCGGATTTTAGCTACAGTAGTTCGATCGGTATCGGGCCCTTGCAAAAATCGGCAATTGCGCCCCAAGATTTCACTGGCGCAGTAACCTGTCATCCGTTCAAAAGCCGGATTGCAATAAATTATGGGACAATCGGGTGCCTTGGCGTCAGCAATGACAATGCCACTGCTAGTAGCTGCCAAGGCTCGATCGCGTAGCCACAGGGCTTCTGACGCACTATGGCGATCGGCGGCACTCCCCACTTCACCTAAATTAGAAATTGACTGGTTCTCCCGATCTCCCATCAGCCGAACTTTCAAGCAAACCTTTACAATTTCCGAGTTGTTTCTTACTCTAACGTTTTTCAGGACTCGCGCAACGTAAATTGTATCTTGGTATTTAAGTAAGCGGGATTTAACTCAGATGTTGCACCATTGTCAAGAACGGGCAAGATGCCCGTTCCACAAAGAATAAGTTTTCTTCTTGTGGAACAGGCCGAAAAGCCTGTTCCTAAACGTTCCACAAAGAATAAGTTTTCTTCTTGTGGAACAGGCCGAAAAGCCTGTTCCTAAACAAGTAATTGACAATGGTGCAACATCTGAGATTCAACCTTAGTTGTTAGTTGTATTTTATACGCTTGCTGTTCGGCATTTAAAAAAGCACATCTTCACATCCGCAGTGAAAAACCCTCTATTCTTCCCCCCCTCAGACTCTCTCCCCCTCCCCCCTTCTCCCCGCACCCTGGCCATCACGATCTGCCGCAGCTTATTTAGCAGGAGTTGCAGGTTGAGAAGTCGGCGGCGCAATATTAATTAATGGCAAAGTTCCGCCTCCTCCCATTACTGTCGGAAACTGGCCGTTCCATTTTTCAATAGCTTGCTGCTGCAAAATTTCGGCTGTTAATGTTTGCCGCTGCAAGCGTTGAGCTTCAGCTTTACCTTTAGCGCGGTTAATTTCAGCTTTAGCATCTTGGGTTGCTTTTTGAACAGTAAATTCTGCTTGTTTAGCTTCTTGTTCGGCTATTTGTTTCGATTCGATGGCTTTGCTAAATTCTGGAGAAAACCCAAAATTTATTAACGAAACATCTCTGACAATGACGCCGTAAGGTTCCAAACGCTTTTTAAGGCTGTTGTCGATTTCTGTTTTGAGTTCCGTGCGCTTAGTGATAATTTCTTCTGCGGTCTTTTTAGAAGTTGCTGCTTTGAGAACTTCCGAAATTGCCGGACTCAGAATGCTGGTAACAATTTGTTCTTCGTCTCCTATTTGTTGGTAAATTTGATTTACTTTTGCGGGGTCAACATTCCAGTTGACTGCCAAATCGGTCGTAATGCTTTGCAAATCTTTGGATGCTGCATCTGCTTTCAAATCAGTTTTTTGTACCCTCACGCTGAGAGTTTTTACAGAGGTGACGATCGGGAAAATCGGGTGAATGCCTTCATCTAAAATCGCGTCTTGAACTTTCCCGAAGCGCATCATAACGCCGCGTTCCCCTGGGCCGACGAGGGCAAAAGGTCTTAAAATTAAGGCGGCGATGATGAAGACGATGCCACCGACGATGTAGAGAGCTAGGTTGTACTGAACACTTTGCATGGTTTTCATATGTGAATTCACCTATGTTGTGTTAATTGATGTTAGTTTTATATTCGATCTTATCTAAGATTATAGCTTCATGTTAATCGTGCAACAACTCATAAATTAAGGGAGCATCTCACCTTTGCGGCCAAGCTAGAAATTGGAGTTTTGAGGCAGGAGGCAGGAGGCAGGAGGCAGAAGGAAAGAGGAAGAAGGAAGGAGCCACAAGAAGGAAGGAGCCAGAAGAAGTATTTTTACAAATATGAGATGCTCCCTAAATTAATTGATTCTTTTTCATAAAAGTCATATACTTGCGAGGGTCTGGGAACCTCTTAGCTCGATGAGCGGGGATGTACAATGGCACTTGTAGCTGGGTGAGATTATTGATGAATAAATGTTTCAATCATCTTGACAAACGGGAGTTTTTTAGATAATGCAGAAGTAAGTAGATAGCTCGATCGCTCTGGGACAATGGATAAAAGGGCGATCGCAAAGAGAAAGCTTTCTAGAAAGCTAAAAAAACAGCATCAAATAGGTATTTTTTGTAAATTTTGAGTAAAAAATTGGAGAAGCGTGCCGATAAAACCTTTGGGGGTTGGTTCCAGCACAAGCGAAAGATAGAATTTCACTCTCCGACGTACAGACTTTATATGTAGAATTGGCATCGGCCGGCCTTGCTCAACCCTCCTGAGTAGAAAAAAAGACTCCTTGGGCAAGTTGGGAATTTATGGCTACAAACGATAAAACTCCGAGTTTAAAAAAGCCCGAAAATAAGTTAAGCTTAGATGAGAACGGTTGAAGAGAAATCAAGATGTTGCAGCGACACCCTTGGCCGCAGACAGTTGAAGAGGCGATCGCCATTCAAGAACAGCTTCGGTCAGAGGTAATTACCGCAAATCAACTGGACACAGTTCGGTACGTCGCAGGCGTAGATGTCGGCTACGACAGTGCAAACGATGTATCGCGGGCCGCTGTAACAGTTCTGAGTTTTCCCGACTTGCAGTTGCAGCAGCAAGCTGTAGTTCGCAGTCCTACAACTTTTCCTTATATTCCGGGTTTCCTGTCTTTTCGAGAAGTGCCGGCAGTTCTCGAAGCTTTAGAAAATATCAGTTTGAGACCAGACTTGATATTGTGCGACGGTCAAGGACTAGCCCATCCCCGCAGGTTCGGTCTTGCTTGCCATTTGGGGGTTTTGACAGGGATTCCCACGATCGGAGTTGCCAAAAATCGATTTATTGGAGAACATTCAGAAGTCGGACTCGATCGGGGCAGTTGGCAACCCTTGCTGCTGGAGGGATCAACGGTAGGAGCAGCGCTGAGGACGCAAACAGGGATAAAGCCGATGTATGTGTCGATAGGTCATAAGGTAAACTTGATCAGTGCGATCGAGTACGTCCTGCGCTGCGCCCCAAAATATCGCTTACCAGAAACAACTCGATCGGCAGACCAACTAACATCGGGATAACTGGCAAGCGCGGAATGCCAAAAAAAAAAGTAAAAAGACCACAAAAGCATCCGTCTTTGGACTTTTAATTTTTGAGGTGGCGCCGCCCGAGTCGAAAAATCCTCTGAGTCTACTGCCAATCAGCTTTCGGTTCCATCCTTCCTGCGAACTAAAGCATCCTTCCAGCGAACTAAAGAATGACTATACCTGAGAAAGAGGTATAAAAGTTGGGGGGGTTTATAGAATGATTGAAAGACAGTAACCAGCTTAAAACATTGGCGGCTCTAACTATAGTGCCCGGGCGTGAACTATTTTTAGTTCACATTTGTAAATTATGAAAGATTCATCCTGCGAGTTAAACCAAAAGCTTAGATTCGTCAGATGAGGTTTCATAATTTACCGTCGGATATCTCACCACTGACTGGGAGTAACCATGACAGTGGGAGGCGAAGGCGCGATCGAGCTAAAAAATCAGAAACAAACAAGGAGACAGTCATGGCTGAGAAAAGCAAACGCGGATTCGCTTCTATGGATGCAGAAAAACAGCGCGCAATTGCTAGCAAAGGCGGAAAAGCTGCACACGAGAAAGGAACTGCACACGAATTCACCCCTGAAGAAGCCAGACAAGCTGGTCAAAAAGGCGGCGAAGCTGTCAGCAGAAATCGCGAACACATGGCTCAAATTGGTCGCGAAGGCGGTCGGAAAAGCCGCAAGAGCGAAGCTTAAGTCTCTGAAGGCTGGCCCTGTAATGAAAGATTGCACAGTTGCAGCGCGAGAGATAGCACGAGGACAGTAAACGTTTGAGGAGGTTGGGCGATCGAAGTTACCAAGGTAGTTCGATCGTCCAACCTCCAAAATTGGTGACTAGCGCACCACAGCCTCGCAAATGTGAAAACCCCCCAGGAATGAGTTTTTAGCAATCGCTGGCAAATCTTGAACAGCAATTTTTTAACCAAGCTGCACTGGGGTTAATAATTTTGCGGGAAACAAAAGCTGGCAAGCGCGATTCAGTCTGTCAAAAAAAGCCAATACGAGCACTAAAAGCCCCGAAGTGAGGGCTTTTTTGTATAGCTGCACATAATATTTTTAGAAGTGCGATCGAGTCGGCGTCATTCGATTTTAGATTTTAGATTTTAGATTTTGGATTGACTTGCGCGAGATTAATTCGGGGGCTTGAGGATTTTAGATTTTAGATTTTGGATTGACTCCACGGATAAATCACGTGGCGGGTACCACCTTTGAAATTCTTGGTCAATAATTATAATTAAGTTTTTTGGTGAGGAACTCCGTCCTCAAAATAAATCAGTTAATATTTTTTTATCTTTTTGAGCAGCACACTATACAATCATGACAAACCAGCTCACTTTAGCATGGACAGAAGCTGGGGTTCGTCAAACTCTGACAATTGAAAACGGACAGCCGAGCAAAAATCCGGGAACCGTGAGGCTAGGGCGCGATCCGGCGAAGTGCGATATAGTATTTTCGCATCCCAGCGTATCGGGGCTGCACGTTGAAATATTTTTTAATCAGGAATTGCAGGAGTATGCAGTGCGGAATTTGCGCGAAAGCAATCCGCCGCTGGTAGATGGACAAATTCTCGCCCGAGGCGAAGCAAAATTGAACTCGGGAAGCCACATCCATTTAGGCCAAGTGCAAATTGAGGTGGTGAATGTGACACAGGTGCAGGTAGCCGCGCCCCAGACTGTTTTGCTGTCTGGGCCTCCCGCACCTGGTAACTTTCAACCGACGGGGCCTTCAAAATATGGTTTGCAGTGCCCCAAATGCAGCCGAATTTCGCCTTACGAACAGTTGAATGCGGGGTGTCCGTGGTGCGGTACTTCTTTGGCGGCGGCGGCGAGTGTGATGCTGTCTCCGTGAAAGTTGGAAAAACTGAGATGTTGCACCATTCTCAATTACTTGTTTAGGAACAGGCAAGATGCCTGTTCCACAAAGAGTGAATTTTCTTGTGGAACAGGCATCTTGCCTGTTCATAAAAGGCTAATTGACAATGGTGCAAGATTTAAGAAAAACGGAAAATCAGGGTATTCGCTAAACACTCTCAACTTCAAAAATCTTTTTTTGCAGAAAGCTCAAAGCCGACGGCTGATGTTTAAAAAATAATCATGAATTCTCAACCCTTGCGCCTGCGACTGACTTGGACAGATACAGCTACGGGGGATTGTCGATCCCCCATACTCGACTTACCCATCGCTTTGGGACGAATTTTTGAAGCTATGCCCGCCACTATCAACGGGAAACGAGTTTCTCGAATTGCCCTCAGCAGCAGTCAAGTTTCTCGCTTTCACGCAGTGATTGGCACCGAAGGTAACAGTATTTTACTTACTGACACGGGTAGCCGTAACGGTACTTTTGTTAACGGCATTCGCCAAACCCGGTGCGTGCTGGCAAACGGGGATATGCTGCAAGTTGGGCCCTACGCGATCGGCATTTCTTTTGCTGTTAATTTCCCTGAAACGCCGTCGGTCAATTCTCACATTTTCTTTAACCCGCAGACCAATGGGCCAGATCCCGCGTTGGGCCAGCCAATAATGTTGCAGGTTCCTCAAACAGGTAGTAGGGGAGAATTTCCGCCGATCGCATTTTTGCAAGCTTCTCAAGTGTCAATGCGATCGCTCCAATCTATGGGACTGCCTGTGACAGAAGTTGATTGGGCTGCCGTTGGCGGCGGTTTGGGCAGCTTTATTTGGGTGGATTTGCTGAGAATTTGCGGCGTGAAAATCGATCGAATTGCGGTTTTGGGCATGGAAAACCAGCCTTACGCCCGCTACTTGCGTCTCTGCCTGAATTCTCAAATTCCGCTGCAAGAACGCCTACGATCGAATTCTGACTCTTGTCCAGACAACATTTGGGGCTGGCCTCCCTATGCTTTGCGGGAAGCTTGGCGGGAATTGCTCAAAGGGCGTTTGGGAGTATCACTGAAGTTGATGTGGCAGGTGTTTGCTGAACCGACTTTTGCCGAAACTTATACGCCTCGCGCGGGGAATGTGTTTGATTCTATTGACAGGGAAGTCGATCGAATTGGGTGGAATCAGATGTTTCGCTACGGTAGAGTGCGGGGAATTCGCAAAACAGATGACGGCAGGTACGCGATCGCTTATTCTCGATCGAATGCCGAGCACCGCGATCACGCTTTTTTAATCGCCAAATACGTACACTTAGCCACCGGCTATCCCGCCATTCAATTTCTGCCAGACTTGCAAGCTTACCGCGAAAAAACCCAGGATTTTGAGTCGGTTGTCAACGCTTACGAAAGCCACGACGGCGTTTACGAAAAATTGGAGGCCAGCGGTGGCAGCGTGTTAATTAGAGGCCGGGGAATAGTGGCTTCCCGCGTGGTGCAGCGAATTTACGAAGCGCGACAGCGGAACGGCAATATTCAAGTATTGCATTTGATGCGATCGCCCAAACCTCAAGGTAACAAATTTAAACTCGCTGAGCGAAGAGTCGAAAATCACTACGAATTTCAACCTTTCAACTGGCCGAAAGCTTGCTGGGGCGGGGAACTCCGCGTACTTTTGGAAAAAGCCGCCCCGGAATTGCGGCCGCAGTTGCTCACAGACTGGGGCGGCACTACCACCGCCCAGCGCAGCGACTGGCGGCGGATTGTCAAAGAAGGTTTAAGTCAAGGATGGTATCAAATTACCTTCGGGGAAGTCGAGCGAGTCGAGCGCGACAGTCAAAACCGCACGGTGACGTACATTAAGGAGAAGGAACTCAAGGGACAAATTAAGTTAGAGGCTGATTTTATTATTGATGCTACGGGTTTGGACGCTAAGGTAAAAACCAGTCCTCTGTTAAACGATTTGGTAGTTCAATACAATCTTCCCCTCAACGGTTTGGGCCGGCTGAGTGTTAACAACGATTTTGAAGTGCCCGAATTGCGGAATTCTTCTGCTAGCAACACAGAAGGCCGGGTATATGCAGCCGGCGCGATTACTTTGGGGGGGCCTTACGCGCCGGTAGATAGTTTTTTGGGCTTGCAATACGCCGCCTTGCGATCGGTTGAAAGTCTGGCCGCCAACCGAGTTGCTGGTGTGCGGAAATTGAGCGTTTGGCGATCGTTCGTGCAGTGGTTTAAGTGGATTTTCAATAAATCTCCAGATTGATTAAAAACAAAACCCTTTCGCATTCAATCTAAAATCCAAAATCTAAAATCTAAAATCGAATGACTCCCACCTTATTTGGTCGATGGCAAACTCGAATTTTATTATTTGCAACAGTCGGCGTTTTAGTAACACTGCCATTTTTTCTAGGTTTAATCGCTGGTAAATCAGGCTCGATATTTTTCGGGATTTTAGGGTATCTAGCGATTTTTGGCATCGGCTGGGATGCCTTATATATCTCGATCCAGCAGTACCGCTGGGATCGAGATTGGCCCGGCGCATTTCAATTGCTCGCTGGGATTTGGGAAGCACTTTTTGTCTTGCTATTAATCAAAACTATCGGTTTACCGGGGATACCGCTGCTAGACTTTGATTTAGGAGCTTTTGCTCTACATTATAGTTTTGTATGGCTGGCTATTTATCTGGCATCGCAAACAGTAATGCGGATTTTGTTTCCCTACTGGCGTTTCCGAGGCGGCCAATGGTTCTAACAATAGTTTGGTTCAGGGAGCGATCGGGCAAATCTATCTTATAATCCACATCAAGCACCTTGCCAAAACTATCCCTTGGGCTTTCCTGATTATCTTCCTCTCTTGAATTTAGCCAACACGCTCTTGAACTTGGCGATCGAAAAAACCAGAAACCACACCACAACACCCGCACCGATGCTAATCAAAAGCAGCATTAGCTGATGGGTGTATAATGGAGAATTCACCCCTCGCTGGAGAAACTAATGCAATGGAACCTTAACACTATTCCAAAATGCGGTACAAATCTTAGGAATATTTGATTAGTAAATTTAACTCAAAGCAATGCAAATTCATATTGATGCCGAACAAGGAAATATTCCAGGTGTAGCCCACCAAATTGCTAGTGGAGTCGATATTGATAGTACAGATAACTTTTACTCAAACACACCATTGATGTGCGCGATATCTAGCTCAAAGGCAACGAGCGATATGGTTAAGTTTCTTTTAGACAACGGAGCTGATATTGAAGTGATTTGTGGAGAGCATGAAAATAATGTACTCAGCTTAGCCGTGCAGTCAGGGAGTCTCGATAAAGTTCGACTGATTTTGGATGCTGGAGCCAACATAAACTATCAGAGACCAAATGGCTATCATGTTTTAATCGATGCCATAAATGGATGCGCTATCTCAACAGATCGAGAATTCTTATCAATTTTAAGTTTGCTGATCGAAAGAGGTGCAGAACTTAGCAATGTCAGTATCTACAGCAAGTCCGCCGTGAGTTTCGCCGCACAAAGGGGACGTTATGATGCTGTCAAATTATTGCTAGAGGCAGGTGCGGATGCTAGTGACCAATGGGCGGGACTAATGCAAGCGATCGCCTGTGAGGATGTCGAAAATGTAAAGGTATTACTCGCTCAAAATCCCGATCTTTCTGCGCGCGACTGCTGGAGTCGAACTCCTTGGCTGTTGAGTTTGGAAGTCGGTAAGCTTGAAACAGCCAAATTATTATTGTCAGCAGGAGCAGATCGCAGCGATCGTGGACACTGTGGCCAGACTCCATTGATGTATCCCATCGAAAACGATAAAACCGAAGTCTTAGAATGGTTGATTGAGCAGGGATTTGATATCGAAGCTACTGATGATTTTAATAGCACTCCTTTAATTTTAGCGGCAGAATGTGGCGCGACTGATTGCGTGCGTATTCTCTTAGAGAATGGAGCAAATCCTAGTCGAATAAATCATTGCTCTGATAATGCTATTAAATTGGCAAGTAATCTACAAATTGTCCGAATGCTTGTTGATGTGGGCGAAGATTTAAGCGATATTAGCGATGATATGAGGTCATATCTCACTGGAGTGGGTAATTACGATCTCGAAGTAACGCTAGAACAGTATTTGTCTGGCAGAGAGCGTCGATTTGGGAAAACTAATCCAGAAGTAATGGAAGTGGACTTTTGGAAGGCAATGATTCTGAGTGGTAGTGGGGCTTGGGATGCGGACTCAATGTTTAGCGGGGATAACTACGATAGACCTGCTGTATGGTGCTATCAAAGATTTGGGAGAACAATTACAGAATTGCCAGATGGAAGAATCATTGAAATTGCTGGCGAACACGAAGATTACTACGATCCAGACTTTTGTATCTATAACGATGTGGTTGTTTACGACGGACATGGCAATTTTAAGATTTTAGGCTATCCCAAAGAGGTTTTCCCTCCCACTGATTTTCATTCTGCAACCTTAGTTGGAGAGTATATCTACATTATTGGCAATTTAGGCTATCTTAAGGACAGAAACTATAATGAAACGCCAGTTTATCGACTTCACCTCGACACGTTCAAAATAGAAAAGCTGACAACTACAGGAGATAAGCCTCAGTTGATTTGTTGTCACAAGGCGCATTACAAAGAGCCATCAAAAATATTAATTACTGGTGGAAAAGTTGCCGAAAAATACGTTGATAACTCAATCGATTATATTTTGGATTTAACAACTTTAATTTGGAGTCAAGCGAATACGCATGAATAAAATGAGTTCCATTAAGTTAATCTTTTCTGTTTCCCAATTCCCAATTCCCAATTCCCCATGCCAAATTCCCAATTCCCCATCCCCTGTATTTTCTCATTTTTTTCGGGTTCTGGCTTGCTCGATTTGGGCTTTGAGTCGATCGGCTTTAATGTAGCGTATGTCAATGAACTTTTCCCACCTTTCATGCAAGCATACCGCTATTCTCGGCAGTGCATGAATTTGCCGCTACCAGAATACGGATATTGCGAAGGAGAGGAAGCAGATGTAACTCGACTTGTAGGGGGAGAACCAGCTTTTCGCCTGCGGGAATTGATGCAGGATGCCCGCAAGCATCACGATATTGTGGGATTTATCGCGGGGCCGCCTTGTCCTGACTTTTCTATTGGTGGTAAAAACCGGGGTGGGGAAGGAGATAAAGGTCAACTTTCAGCTTCATACATTGAATTGATTTGTCAGCAGCAGCCAGATTTCTTTTTATTTGAAAATGTCAAAGGTTTGTGGAGAACCAAAAAACATAAATCTTTTTACGACCAACTAAAACATCAGTTGGCTGATTCGGGATACGTTTTTGCCGAACGTTTAATTAATGCGATAGAATACGGGGTTCCGCAAGATAGGGATAGAATTATTTTGATTGGGCTTAGAAAAAACCTTGTCAAAAATATGGGCATTTCCCTAGAGGAAAAAAGCCCAATGTTAGCCGAAAGTTTATTTCCTTGGCAAAGTCAGGTATTATATCCCAAATCAGAAATTTTTTCTCACCCTTGGCCAGAGAGAACGGCCTTTGCAGATGATGGTTTCGTGCCTTGTCCTGATGGCATTCCCCAAGATTTAACGGTAGAATTTTGGTTCCAAAAAAATGACGTTCTCAACCATCCTAATGCCAAACACTATTTCCAACCCAAAGCAGGCATTAAGCGGTTTGCTTCCGTTGATGAAGGAGATGATTCAAAAAAATCTTTCAAGCGATTGCACCGATGGCGTTATTCGCCAACAGCTTGTTACGGCAATAACGAAGTTCATTTGCACCCTTACAAACTTCGTCGGCTTTCTGTTGCAGAAACACTGGCTATTCAGTCACTGCCAAAAGATTTTGCACTGCCGGAAAAGATGACGTTGACTAATATGTTTAAAACTGTTGGCAATGGGGTTCCTTATTTGGCTGCACAAGGTATTGCCAAAACAATTTTACAGTTTTTATATAGAAAGCAAATAGATAAATAAGCGCAAAAGTATCTCAGAAACCCGGTTTCTTGCTAGATTTGTCGTGACTAATCCCAAAACTCGTAGAAACCGGGTTTCTAGCCCCCCGTAACAGTTAATCGTCGCGCCTCACACACGCTAGAGATTGGTGAACGCGGTTGTTTAAATGAACTAATAAAAATAAAAATTCACAAATGGTTGGGACTTGTTATATAATAGTTGGTTAAGGTTGAAAACCTATATTTTTTATTTGCCTGCAATTCGCCATGACCGTTAAACCCCGCCGCTATCACATCACTACTTTCGGATGCCAGATGAATAAAGCCGACTCGGAACGGATGGCCGGCATTCTGGAAAATATGGGCTTTGAGTTCTCGGAAGACCCGAACGAAGCTAGCTTGATTCTCTACAATACTTGCACGATTCGCGACAATGCCGAACAAAGAGTTTATTCTAACCTGGGAAGGCAAGCTCATCGCAAGCGCCAAGAACCCGGTTTAACTTTAATTGTAGCTGGATGCGTGGCGCAGCAGGAAGGTGAAGCGCTGCTGCGGAGAGTGCCGGAATTAGACTTAGTAATGGGACCGCAACACGCTAACCGACTTGAAGATTTGCTGGAACAAGTTTTTGAGGGCAATCAAGTTGTGGCGACTGAAGCTGTTGAAATTATGGAGGATATTACTAAGCCGCGCCGCGATAGTAAGGTGACTGCTTGGGTGAATGTAATTTACGGCTGCAATGAACGCTGCACTTATTGTGTTGTCCCGAATGTTCGCGGGGTTGAACAGTCGCGAATGCCGGAGGCTATTCGCGCGGAAATGGAGGATTTGGGCCGTCAAGGTTACAAGGAAGTAACTTTGTTGGGGCAAAATATTGATGCTTACGGGCGCGATTTGCCGGGGACAAAACCGGACGGCCGCAACCAGCATACTTTGACGGATTTGCTTTATTTCTTGCAGGATGTGCCTGGTGTCGATCGCCTCAGATTTGCTACTAGCCACCCGCGCTATTTTACGGAAAGATTGATTAAGGCTTGTGCTGAATTGCCGCAGGTTTGCGAACATTTTCACATTCCTTTTCAGTCGGGAGATAATGATATTTTGAAGGCGATGTCGCGCGGTTATACTCAGGAAAAATACCGCCGGATCATTGATACAATTCGCCGTTATATGCCGGATGCTTCGATTACTGCGGATGCGATTGTGGGATTTCCTGGGGAGACAGAAGCGCAGTTTGAGAAGACTTTGAAGTTGATCGAAGAGGTTGGTTTCGATTTGGTGAATACTGCGGCTTATTCGCCTCGCCCTGGGACGCCGGCGGCTTTGTGGGAAAATCAGTTGAGTGAGGATGTGAAAGCCGATCGCCTGCAACGAATCAATCATGTGGTGACAACAACGGCGATGGAACGATCGCAGCGCTATTTCGGACGCACTGAAGAGGTTTTGGTGGAAGTCCAGAATCTTAAAGATTCAACTCAGGTGATGGGGCGCACTCGCGGCAATCGTCTCACATTTTTTAAGGGCGATATTGCTGAATTGGCGGGTAAAATTGTGCGGGTTAAAATTACAGATATTCGCGCTTTTAGTTTGACGGGGGAAATGCTTTAAATAGCACCGGAATGAGATAGGGGACGGCTTACTGGTGAACTTTTCTAAGAAGATGTAATTTTTTTTACCGCAGAGGGCGCAGAGGACACAGAGGAAGAGTGGAAGGGAGGAGATAAGTAGTCTTAAAGCGGTTCGTATGTGCCTTAGTTGCGCTCTCTGCGTGTATATTTGTCGAAAAGTCCTAGGAGTAGTGAAAAATGACAATGATGCGGATCGGGCTATTGTTCGGGGGGCGATCGGGCGAACACGAAGTCTCAATTAGTTCGGCGCGGGCGATCGCCGGCGCCTTGGCTGCGGAGGAAAATGCGTCTAAATACGAAGTTCTGCCCTTTTATATCCAAAAAAACGGCCGCTGGCTGTCGGGAACATTACCTCAACAAGTCTTAGCCACCGGAAAACCTCTGGAAATAGAGGAACAAACAGGAGAAGACGACTCTCCCGCTGGACAGTTTCCTAATTTTAATGCTGTAGATGTTTGGTTCCCTGTTTTGCACGGGCCAAACGGTGAAGATGGTACGGTGCAAGGGTTGCTGAAATTAATGCAAGTTCCTTTTGTCGGTTCCGGGGTTTTAGGTTCGGCGCTGGGAATGGATAAAATTGCCATGAAAATGGCTTTTGCTCAGGCTGGTTTGCCGCAGGTAAAATACATCGCTGTCAACCGTTCGGAAATCTGGTCTAATCCTTGCGTTTTCCCCAAACTCTGCGATAAAATTGAAGCAGATTTGAGCTATCCTTGCTTTGTCAAACCGGCGAATTTGGGCTCGTCTGTGGGAATTTCTAAAGCTCGATCGCGCGCTGAGTTAGAATCTGCTCTCGACAGCGCCGCTAGCTACGACAGGCGGATAATTGTCGAAGCGGGTGTGGTGGCTAGAGAATTAGAATGTGCAGTTTTAGGTAACGATAATCCCCAAGCTTCAACGGTGGGAGAAATTACTTTTCAAAGCGATTTCTACGACTACGAAACTAAATATACCCAGGGACAAGCCGACTGCTCAATCCCGGCAAAAGTCAGCGGTGCGATCGTCTCGCAAATCCAAGAAATGGCAGTGCAAGCATTTTTGGCTGTAGACGCGGCAGGTTTAGCGCGAGTAGACTTTTTCTACATTGAATCAACGGGAGAAGTTTTGATTAACGAAATCAACACTTTTCCCGGATTTACAGCTACCAGTATGTATCCGCAAATGTGGGCAGCGGACGGCATTTCTTTCCCTGAATTAGTACACCGTTTAATTCAATTAGCTCTCGAACGGCACGGGGAAAAAGGTTGAATCGCGCGCTGCAAACCGCTGCCGTGCCAACCGAAAAGAAATTATTTTCGCAGGTAATATATCCATACCAGCGGAAACGATATAACATAGTTGTGGCAGGCACTGCCTGCCAGCAACCCAATTTACCCTGGCAGAGCAACTGAGAAGTTTCAGCAGTCGGGTATAAATAAATGCACTATAAAATGGTTAACGGAGAAGGGCAAATAGCAGCGCCAATCTCACATCTTGCATCTCAAATTTTAACTCGGTTAACTTAGATGAGACGTTTCACTCAACTGCAGCAGTGGTGGACTTACGGACTGGTATTTCCCCTAGCGGTACTCAACTGCTGGTTAGCCCTCCTAGTCTTTGAATATTTTCGCGCCCTGATTACAGTTTTGGTAGTGGCTACAGTGCTGTCTTTTTTGCTAGATTATCCAGTGCGCTTTCTGCACAGATATGGCTTGAAGCGCGATCGAGCAGTTTTATCGGTATTGTTTTTGACTTTACTGCTATTGGTGGTTTTAGGTCTAACTCTGGCCCCGATTCTGCTAAACCAAATCACTGAACTCGCCACCCGACTGCCGACTTGGATAGTTTCTGGCACAGAACAGATTGAAGCATTCCACAATTGGGCCGAAAATCGCAATCTCCGCATTGATGTTAGCGGTTTGACTACCCAATTGAGCGATCGACTTTCATCTCAATTGCAGTCTCTCACTGGCGAAATTCTCAAATTTGGCTTGGGTGCTGCAGACAGTCTGTTGAATTTCCTCCTCACAATAGTCGTGACATTCTACTTGCTCTTGCACGGCGATCGCGTATGGGAAGGATTGTTTAAATGGTTTCCTTCCAAGCATAGCCTTCAATTGCGAGAGTTGCTGGCGCGCAGCTTCCACAACTACTTCGTCGGGCAAGCAACTTTGGCGGGTTTGATGGGATTGTCTATCACTGTTGCTTTTTTAATTATGCGAGTTCCCTTCGGACTTCTGTTCGGTTTGGGTGTGGGTGTAATGACTATGATTCCCTTCGGGGCACCTTTCAGTATTTGCATTGTCAGTTTGCTGATCACATTAAGCAACTTTTGGCTCGGCGTCACAGTTTTAGCTGTCGCTACAGTAATTGAGCAAATAATTGAAAGTGGGGTTGCTCCTCGGTTATTAGGCGGTTTTATCGGTCTCAATCCTGTGTGGATTTTAGTGGCGCTGCTGGTGGGGGTTAAGGTGGCAGGAATAGCAGGTTTGTTAGTTGCTGTGCCGATGGCTGGTTTTATTAAGAATACTGTTGATATTTTGGAAAGTTCGAGGAACAAGTCGAGGGAAATCGATTCGGTTAGTTCCATTGAACCTATGGAGCAATAAAATTCCTCCATAGGTTCAAATTTTAGATTTGAAAAGAGTTTTTGCAGGCTATTGTGACCGAGAGCATCCAGGATACAAGCCCCCGAATTTATCTCGCGCAAGTCAATCTAAAATCTAAAATCTAAAATCTAAAATCGCGCAATCGATTGACTTACAGCATATTCCATGTATATGCGGTACACACAATCTTGTCGTAAGCATCGGTGCGTCGCCACCAGTCAATGTGCAAGTTTCATTAAACATGAGCAGCGACGCACCCTACATAACAATGTACCAACAATTAAGGCGGATACTGTACTTCATGAACCACCGAATATGCTGTAGGTTTAGTTGGTACTTTAGCTTGAGGCTTTATATCAAATCCGGTAGCATCGGAATTATTCCTCTCTGTATTCTCTCCCTCTGCGTTCTCTGCGCCCTCTGCGGTTAAATCATTCCGATACAACCGGAAACGATATTACAGGTTTTTTACTTCCTGCTTTAGGGTGAGGCTTTCCGGTGCTTTAGCTGCTATCCTTCCTGGATGCAGGCGCGGTCAAAAATCCCGTTTCTACGTTAACGTCGATCGCTCACAACGAAGATTTTGCCTAGAATCCTGGTTTTGTTGAGTCCAGGATTATTTTTGACCAAGAATTTCAAAGGTGGTACCCGCCACGTGATTTATCCGTGGAATCAATCCAAAATCTAAAATCTAACATCCTCAAGCCCCCGAATTTATCTCGCGCAAGTCAATCCAAAATCTCAAATCTAAAATCTAAAATCGAATGACTTCGGATATCAATCCTGTGAAAAGTTCGCGGGAAATGCGGAATATGCGAGCTGGCTACCGTAGTTTGTATTATCGCACTCAGACAGCAATTCGCCAGTGCAGACCCAGTTCGATCGCACTCAAAAGCTCGAATCCACAAACAATTTGCCTGCGACTGTCCGGTTTATACCCCAGCTTGTAGGGTAAACCCCACCAGTCAAGCAGATATCATCAATGCTTGAATAAAAATTAAAGAACCTTTAGTTCTAATTTAATTACAGTAGGTGCTAAAAATGCAAAACCATAATTATAACTCTCCCTCTAACTCCCACCAACTCAATACTATGTCAACCAAAAATATGCCTGCTACAACTGTGCGTTCTCGCCGTTTCTATTTGCCGAAAAAACTTGCTTTTTTATCCCTCATTTTGCTCGGCTCCACCGCAACAGTTGGGTGCAACGCCCTAACTTCTCAAGTTCCTGGAAGTTCTAACGCCATTCAAGCTGCACCTTCAACTCCAGCGCCAATCTCAGCACTGCCTGCGAATATACTGCCCTCTCAAGACTCTAATTTTGTTACTAAAGTTGTGCAGGAAGTCGGCCCGGCAGTGGTGCGGATAAATTCGTCTCGCACGGTGACGAACCAAGTTCCAGATGAGATACCCGAGCAATTCCGCCGCTTCTTCGGTTCAGAATCTCCCATTCAACCGGGAAATCGGGTAGAAAGGGGTTCCGGTTCGGGCTTTATTTTTGGTTCTGATGGTCGCATTTTGACTAACGCTCACGTCGTTAACGGGGCGGATACGGTGACGGTAAAACTGAAGGATGGCCGCGAATTTGTCGGTAAAGTTTTAGGGGTAGATACAGTTACTGATGTGGCTGTTGTAAAAATAGAAGCTAACAATTTGCCTGTGGTGAGTTTGGGCAAATCTGAAGAATTACAGCCGGGAGAATGGGCGATCGCGATCGGCAATCCCCTCGGTTTGGACAATACTGTGACTGTGGGCATTATTAGCGCTACAGGCCGTTCTAGCGCCGATGTCGGTGTTCCCGACAAGCGCGTCAGCTTTATTCAAACCGATGCTGCGATCAATCCTGGCAATTCTGGCGGCCCGCTACTGAACCAGCGCGGTCAAGTTATCGGCATGAATACGGCGATTATTCAAGGCGCTCAAGGATTGGGTTTTGCTATTCCGATCGATCGAGCACAACAAATTGCCGACCAATTAGTAACAGTAGGAAAAGCCGAACATCCTTATCTCGGCGTTCGGATGTTGAGCATTACTCCCGAAGTCAAGGCAGAATTCAATAAAAATCCCAACACCAAATTGAGGCTGACTGAAGATAAAGGTGTGTTAGTTTTGGGAGTTGCGAAAAATTCTCCGGCGGCACAAGCTGGAGTTCGCCTTGCCGATGTGATTAAGAAAATCAACGGTAAAGAAGTAACTGATGCTGGCAGCGTACAGCAAATTGTCGAGAAAAGTACAGTGGGCAGCGATCTGCAGCTTGAATTGAGCCGCGGCGGACAACCTGTTACTGTGGCGGTGAAAGCGGGTGCTTTTCCAGCGGATCAGGAGCGGTAGAATTGTTGATTGAAACTTAGATATTGCACCATTCTCAATTAGCATTTTATGAACAGGCAAGATGCCTGTTCCACAAGAAAATCTACTCTTTGTGGAACGGGCATCTTGCCCGTTTTTGAGAGTGGTGCAAGATGTGAGTTTTAATCGGCTGTCAATAATCGTTTTAGGAACAGGCAAGATGCCTGTTCCACAAGAAAATTTATCTTTTGTGGAACGGGCATCTTGCCCGTTCTTGAGATTGGTGTAAGATGTGAGTTTTAACTCTGATCTTGCACCATTCTCAATTAGCCTTTTAGGAACAGGCAAGATGCCTGTTCCACAAGAAAATTTATCTCTTGTGGAACGGGCATCTTGCCCGTTCTTGAGATTGGTGTAAGATGTGAGTTTTAACTCTGATCTTGCACCATTCTCA
>NZ_JAUBOZ010000014.1:58741-100024 GCF_036700475.1 Microcoleus sp. T2B6
ATTAGCCTTTTAGGAACAGCCAAGATGCCTGTTCCACAAGAAAATCTACTCTTTGTGGAACGGGCATCTTGCCCGTTCTTGAGAATGGTGCAAGATCAGAGTTTTAACCGACTTGTGCTGTGAAACGGGGGTCTAAACCCCGGCGGGATGTCCGGTGCTAGTTATACTCAGTTACTATAATTTATATGGCTTATTAAGAGGTAGAACAATGGCTAACATTAATCGGAGGCGTACTGAAAATATTAACGGTAACTTTTATGTGGACAGTACCTGCATTGACTGCGATACTTGTCGGTGGATGGCACCTGAAGTATTTACTCAAGCGGGAGAACAGTCTGCGGTTTACCACCAGCCAACTAATGACACTGAAGAAATGCGATCGCTCGCGGCTCTTTTGTCTTGTCCCACAAGTTCGATCGGCACTGTAGAAAAACCCAAAAGCATCAAACAAGCCCAGCAACTGTTACCCGCACTCGTAGCAGAAAATGTCTATCACTGCGGCTACCACTCAGAGAATTCCTACGCCGCAGCCAGCTATTTAATTGTCCGCCCCGAAGGAAATATTTTAGTTGATTCTCCCCGTTTTGTGCCGCCGCTAGTCAAAAACATAGAAGCAATGGGCGGCATTCGCTATATGTACTTGACTCACGGCGATGATGTGGCAGATCATCAACTATACCACGAGCATTTTGGGTGCGATCGCATCATTCATTATGACGAAATTAACGCTGATACTTGCCGTGTAGAAATGCAATTGTCGCCCACCGAACCGTATCAACTAGCAGATGATTTGTTGATTATATCGATGCCCGGTCACACGAAAGGTCACACAGTTTTGCTTTACAATAACAAGTTTTTGTTCACCGGAAAACGAGCGAGAAGCCCCTGGCTTTAGACATGGGGAGGAAAGCGGCTGCGACTTCAGTCGCCTTGAATCAAAAGCAATATGAATAGCCATCTTTTTTGTGAATATGTTTGCAATATTTATGACTAATTCCTGCCACTCTTCCTTCTGGTGTGGCGATGTCAAACGAACCGGATGCACGACAAAGAACTCGTCCCACATAATAGCCGACTTTCTTGCCTGCGGTGACTGTCGCGCCAACGATATCGCCAGTCTGAAAACAGAAATGAATTTGCTTTCTCGACTTGTGACGAATTGGGAAGCCAAACCGATCCGTGCCACACATTTGTCGAGTACCGTGTCCTGCTGCTTTTATTAGCAGCGGTTGAGAAGTCGGCACCTTTAATTCTTCGACTTTACCTACGCAAGCAGCATCTAACCAGTGAGATTTAGGTAGCTGCAAACGAGTGCGATTGAATTTTGTCAAGCCGCCACTACCAGTAGAAACTGGTAAACCAGTCATACGGAGTCGATTAAATAACGCCCAACGAGTCGAATTAACGGCTGCTGCGTCTTTTAAGGGACGTTGTGCTTGAGATAGAATCCGCTTCAAAATCTCTGGTTTTTTAGATAAGAATTGCTCAATATCTTGAGTGCCTTTCTTTTTGTTGCAAGCATCGCAAGCAAGGCAAAGATTGGAAATGCGGTCGGAACCTCCTTTAGCTTTGGGATGAATGTGTTCAACTTGTAGCGGTACATTAGTTACACCACAGTAAGCGCACTTCCTGTCCCATTTGTTGAGCAAATACTCGCGGATCTCGTAGCCATGTAAAACGCCTTGTTGATACTCGATTCCAGAGATTTCTGGGTTTTCTAGTTGTTGCAAATCAAATCTAACAAGCTCTTGAGCTATAAAAGCAATAGGAGCGACTTTCATCAATCTAGTTACCCAAGTCAAGGTTGTTTCGACACGATGTTGCAAACTTGGAGCCAGCCACCCTTTCGGGCGATTTCTGTTTAGAAATCTAGCTGGACGATAGCGGGTATGGCGATTTCTTCTGCCTCTACGCAATGAACGGCGAGATTCCAGACTGGCTTTGATAGTTTGACCTCGGTGGGTTAGTTCTGCACCAAAGATTACTTTATCTCCTTGCACTAATGCGATTCCAGTAGTTTTTGAGCCAGGATCTATTTTGAGAGTGATTGGTTTTTGTGGTACTGTTACCTCTACTTTCAAAATTAGCGTGAATGGATACCTTTTAAAGACGGCAGCTTTGCCATTGTTTAGCAATTTACGTGCCAATCCTGGGCGGATTGGGTTGAGCTGTCGTTTGTGGATATCAACTACAAAAACGAAATTAGACATTTAATGTCCTCCATTGCTGGGTAAAGTTCGCTTCGAGAATGTTTTATGAGCTTGTTATGCCAAAAGCACTGGTTTAACCCCGTTAATCCTGTTTAACTTTTGGCGATAGAGGGGAAAACTAGCGTCGCATTCTCCGGTATCATGACTCTAAAAACGTAGGTCTAATCCTGTCTCTGGTAAGGTTCGGGCTTTCTTCTTGCACCGCTGGCGATCGAGCCGGACTTCCCAAAAGCCCCCGCTTTTAAGCGTGGGGTTCCTTACGATGTCTGTTGGTATTCTTGGCCGGAACAAATCAAATCTATGCAGAATTTGGCTAATTACTCGTTTGAATGGGTGTTGCCGGGACACGGCCGCAGGTATAATGCCGATCGACAAACAATGAGCAATCAAATGCAAAAGTGTATTGCTTGGATGCTCGATGCTTAGTGCGATCGGGTTCATAACTCCGACTCAGCCAGATTCATTTGACCCCGGTAGCCTGTGAAAATCCGACTGCCATCTTTGAGAATATGAATCTCCATCCGATCGCTCGCCCATTCCTATCTCTCTTCTCGACATCTGCGTGAATCAGCGTCAATCCCTTATCATCTGCGGCTCGATAAATTCTCTTTTTTTCACCGCAGATGAGGGCAGATAAACACAGATTAACGCAGATGAATCCCTCTGAATAGACTTAGCGAATGACTGCTAATGGGCTCAAGCAAGCTGCCAGATCGGCATCAGGGGTGGTAATGGCCTGCAAGTTATATTTCTCCGACAGAAGCTTGAATACATTGGGAGAAATAAACGCCGGTAATGTCGGCCCTAGACGAATGTTTTTAATCCCCAAATGCAAGAGAGTTAGCAAGACGGCTACTGCCTTTTGTTCATACCACGACAGAATCATGGAAAGGGGTATATCGTTGACACCTACCTCAAAGGCATTGGCTAGGGCTACAGCAATCTGAATCGCGGAGTAGGCATCGTTGCACTGACCAACATCCATCAGGCGGGGTAGTCCGTCAATGTCGCCCATTTGTCGATCGAAGAAGCGGAACTTACCGCAAGCTAGGGTGAGCACGACACAATCATCAGGCACTTTTTCTACGAACTCGGTGTAGTAGTTGCGATCGGGTTTGGCTCCATCACAGCCCCCCACCAGGAAGAAATGGCGGATTTTACGCTGTTTCACAGCCTCAATGATTTTATCTGCCACCCCTAGGACTGTATTGTGAGCAAAACCAACTGTGACTTCCCTGGGGGGTGCATCTTCGGTAAAGCCGGGAAGTGCCAGTGCTTTCTCAATAACGGGAGTAAAATCGGGTGTGCCATTGTCGATCTCACTCAAGTTAATCAGACCCGGATAGCCGACGGGGCCAACGCTAAAGAGTTTATTTTCATAATAGGAATGGGTTGGCATTAAGCAGTTGGTCGTAATCACGATCGCACCGGGGAACTTGCCAAAATCCTTGGTTTGGTTCTGCCAAGCAGTGCCGTAGTGACCGTAGAGATGGGGATACTGCTGTTTTAGTTTGGGATAGCCGTGGGCTGGTAGAAGTTCGCCGTGGGTGTAAACAGTAATTCCAGTGTCTGCTGTTTGCTTGAGTAAGCCTTCGAGTTGTTTGATGTCATGTCCTGAAACCAGAATCGCCTTCCCTTGCCGTGGATTGAGGGGAACAGGCGTGGGAATTGGGTGCCCATAGGTACCGGTATGTCCGGCATCCAATAGTTCCATAGAGCGCAGATTAATGGCTCCCACCTCAAGAGCAAGATCCACCCACTCCTGCAAGCTCAAGGTCTGGTTATCGAGGGCGACAAGTGCCTCATAAATGAAACGATACACCCGCTCGTCTTCCTGGCCCACTTCGTAGGCGTGGAAGGTGTAGGAGGCAAGACCCTTCACCCCATATAGCACTGTGAGTTTGAGTGAGAAAATATCCACATTCGAGGCAGACTGACTGAGGAACTGGAGGGAAATCTGCTCACCCTGCTCAACCAGGCTCTCCTCAAAGTTGGGTTCAAAGTCGGAAATTGCAGCCCACGTGGGTGGAGTGTCTGTTGCTTGCTGCACTTGAGCCTTGAGGTTGGCGCGATGGGCGATCGCTTCCTGGAGATACTCAACAAACCGCTTTTCGGAAAAGTTGACATTCGTCATCGTGGCAAAGATCGTTTCGCAGGTGAAGACATCCACTGCATGAGTATCAATGCCTAACTCCTTTGCTTTCAGGGCAATCGGAGCCAACCCGCGCAGATAATAAATCAGCAAATCTTGGATAGCATTCACTTGAGGACTTTTCCCACAAGCACCAAACTGATGGCATCCTTGTCCGCTTGCTGTTTGTTCGCATTGTTCACAGAACATTGATTTTTCCTTGTTGAATTGGTTAGAATTTACGCAACAACTCGGTTATGAAAGTATTTATCCGTCTCTGACTATGTTAACAAATCTGAGTTAACTCACATCTTGTAGCATTCTCAATAACGGGCTCTCCGGCCCGTTCCACAAAGAGTGAATTTTGTTGTGGAACAGGCCGAAAAGCCTGTTCCTAAACAAGTAATTGAGAAGGGTGCAACATCTCAGAGTTAACAAATCTGACGACGATTCATAGGGACTTGGAAAACCGTTTGCTTGAGTGGCGGATGAGATAGCTATCAAACACGGATGCAATATTGCGAATTAGCAAGCGGCCGAGCGCGGTTACTTCAATGCCATCGCCCCAACGTTTGATTAACCCATCAGCTTCTAAGGCATCAAGTTGTGGCAAAACCTGAGCAAAATAGTCATTAAAATCTAGATCGAAGCCGAGATGGTATTTTTCTTCCAAATCCTGCACCGACAGTTGGAATTGACACATTAATTCCATGATTACTGTGCGCCGAATCAGATCGTCTTGATTAAGTCTAACACCTTTTTCGATCGGCAATTCCTTCCCATCGATCGCCAGATAAAAATCTTTCAATCCCTTGTGGTTTTGGGTATACACATCCTGCAACATACTGATGGAAGTCATGCCAAAGCCCAACAGATCCGATTCGGGCTTAGTGGTATAACCCTGAAAATTACGATGTAGTTGTCCAGCTTGTTGCGCGATAGCTAGTTCATCATTAGGCTTAGCAAAGTGATCCATACCAATAAACACATAGCCATTTTGCGTCAGTTGGTCGATCGTACTTTGCAGAATTTTCAGCTTTTCGCCCGCAGTCGGTAAAGCAGATTCTGGCATTCGTTTCTGAACCGGTTTGAGCCAGGGAACATAGGCAAAATTAAAGACGGCAATGCGATCGGGATTTAATTGTAAGGTCTTCTTTACTGTTTCCTGGAAGGTGGCTTGTGTCTGGAAAGGTAAGCCGTAAATCAAATCCACATTGACACTTTCAAACCCAGCTTCCCGCATCCAATCCATCACATCAAACAACATCGCTTCGGGCTGCACCCGATTGATAGCTTGCTGCACGATGGGATTAAAGTCTTGAATGCCAAAACTAATCCGATTGAAGCCTAATTGTCGCAAAAATAGAATATATTCGCGATCGATATAGCTAGGATTGACTTCGATCGATATTTCTGCCGCGTCATCGAACCGAAAATATCGATTTAACTGATTCCAGAGAAACTCTACCTGACTGCGATCGAGATAGTTGGGCGTGCCGCCGCCCCAGTGCAACTGATGCACCAGCCGATCGGCATCCACCAAACTGGCAACTTGGCGAATTTGGCGATCGAGATAGCCTAAATAGGGTTCTACCACCTCCTTGCGCTGGGTAATGATGGTATTGCAGCCGCAGAAATAACAGGGCGTTTCGCAAAAGGGGATGTGGCAGTAAAGCGATAAGGGGGTTCGTTTGTGATTGCCGACGGCGATCGCAGTTTTAAATGCGTGGCGATCGAAGTCAGTGCTTAATTCTGTGGCGGGTGGATAGCTGGTATAGCGAGGTAAAGGCTGGTTGTATTTATTCAACAATGCAGCATCAAATTCAACCGTTTGTGATAACTGTTTCATTAACTAATGTATCCTTCTGTTGTTGTGTAAATTCAGAACCCCGGCATATTTTAGAGATACGATCGATCTTGTTTTCGTGGGGCGAGTTATTTCGCGACAGATTCTCGCTTGGCATGAGGGCTGCGGCCTTCTGTGCTACCGGGGCGATCTTGCCGAGTTAACAAATCAAAGGTATGATCTCCAATCGCCGCTTTCACATCGGCTTCGAGTTCGTGCATTACATCCTGGTTAAGGGTAAATGCCGCATTTGCTTCGGCGACAATTCGCTCGATCGTGTCAGCATCCACCGGAAATTCATCAAAGGTTTGGCGATAGCGTTCCTTAAATACTCGCCTTGCTTCTGGTGTCGAGATTTGGGAAAATTCATAGAAATTTGTTCCCCGATCCGGCGGCAGAGACAACGCCGATCGAATCACGTTTTTCAAGCTTTGTCCGCCCGATAAATCACCCATGTAGCGGGTGTAGGCATGGGCAATCAGCAGGACTGGATCGGTTGCTGAGAGGGTTTGAATGCGATCGCGATACACAGAACCCGCTGGCGAAGCCGTAATTTCCTCCCGCCAATTTTCACCGTAATAAAAAGCTAGATCGCAAGCCAGATTCTCAGTGCGATTTAACTCAGGGAAATAGAGGATCCCGATAATCGGGTGGTTGACATGGTTCTGCAAAGCCGTTTCTAAGGCGCTGTAAACAAAGTATAGATCGGCAAATAGTTTACGCAAAGGTTCCCGTTCCACAATGCCTTTCATAAAGCATTTCATAAATGCCGTATTTTCGGCTGTGGTGTGGGATTGCATCGTGCCTTCTCGGAGGCGTGTCGATAGATTAGTCATGGCAATATCTCCTAATTAATAGCGGTTCTGGACGATTCAGCATTAATCGAGGGCAGTAAATAAAGGCGCAACAACTGCCAGACAATCACAGCAATCCAGGGTAATTTTTGGCAAAATTGGATGGCGGCAGGGCGCTGGTTAGTTGAGATTTCGGCTAGCTTCTGGTTGGCGATCGCACATCGATCCAAACGGGGAAAGAATTCTGGATGGTGGGTATCTAAAATACTGGGAAACGCCCGTTTTGCTGTTTCATTGGTGTGATGAATCACCTGCTTGTTATATTCATCGGGGTCGATGCCGATCGAGTCATAAAATGTGGAGCGTTCCAACACCGTCATTGTGTGGGTGGCAAACACCGTCAGTAGGAAAAAGCGCGCCCAGAGTCTTGCCTTCCAGTTATTCCAAAGCTGAGGCTGCGATCGCAACAAAGCCTTAAAGAAATCCCCATGCCGATTTTCGTCTTGGCACCAATTCTCGAAGTAGCGAAACAGGGGATAAATTTGATGTTCGGGATGTTTTTCGAGATGGCGATACACCAAAATATAGCGCCAGTAGCCAATTTTTTCCGACAGATAAACAGTATAAATTACCCATTCTGGAGGGAAGAATGTGTAGGTACGATTTTTTGTTAAATAGCCCAGATCGAGAGACAACCCAAAATCTGCCATCGCCTTATTCAAGAAACCGGCATGACGCGCTTCATCCCGGGCCAGTAAGCTAAAGGCTTCCGATAACAAGGGTTGGCGATTCTTAAGTTTGCGGGAAAGTTCTTTGAACAACAGAAAACCCGAAAATTCTGAGGTACAGGATCGCTCTAGAAAGTCAATAAATGCCTTTCGCGTTTCGCCATCAATGTTGTCCCAGCATTGCTCAAACTCTTGATTGCGGACAAAATGGTGGCGGTTATAGTCCGCGCGCAATTCTGCTACAACTGCTTCTAATTCCGCTTGTTGCCCGGACAGATCGATTTCGGCAAGGGCATCAAAATTGGTGGTGTAAAAGCGGGGTGTTAACAGGGTTTCTTGAACAGGTGCTTTAATGCCGGATGGCAGACCGGCAGACTCCGATTTACTAATTGAACTGACCATAGGAGTGGAGAGTGGATTGTTCGGAATTGATGACTGTGCACCACATTGCCTTAATCCGCGATCGCCCACAAGTCAGTTACCAGTGGTATCCTATAGTTACTTTAGGTAAAGCATTGAAGCAAATAGGACGCTTGAGCCATTTCTAAAGAAATATGGAAATTATCGTGAAGGCAACTGTGCAGGGAGTTTATGGTGGAAGCGAGTCAGTGCGTAGAGGTTAAATGTCCGATTCAATTTGTGCTAGACTTGTTGGACAATAAATGGTCAATTTTGGTTCTACGCGAACTGTTTGGAGGCGATCGGCGTACCCACGAATTACTCGCGGCACTTCCTGGCATCAGCACCAAAACCCTCACCCAACGCCTACGAGAGTTGGAAGCTCAAGGGTTAGTCGATCGCCGTGTTTATGCCGAGATTCCGCCCCGCGTCGAATATTCCCTCACGCCCAAGGGTCGTCAAATTCAACCGGTGATGGCAGCCCTGCATCAAGTAGGATCGCAGTGGCTGGGACAGGAGAGTTGTATTTGTCCACTAACACACTCGGATGCTAAGGACGATCGCATGAACGCTTCAGGTCTAATTTCAGATTAAAAATGTCAGAATTATTCATCTCTCTCTTCTCTTCCTCAGTGTCCTCTGCGTCCTCTGCGGTTTAATCATTCCGGTTCTGGGGCGTGAATTCCGTGGGTTAAGTTAAGCCCCGCTAAGAATTAGCCTTGGGAATAGCCACCAAAGTCATAGAATTAGCGGGGTAAGTTGCCTGGAATCCAGTATCACTGACACCTAAATCGCTCTGACGGACGATCGCCTGCAAATTCGCCTCGCTGTAAGTGTAAAATTCAGCTTTACCCGACGATTTAAATCCTTTCAAACTCAGGTTGCTAGTCAAATTTTTGTTGGTTTTATTAATAATTACCAGCGTCAGAGTACCATCACTGCTGCGATCGGCTCCGTAGATTGACAAAAGTCCTTGATCTGTGCTACCCGATCGCACCCAAGTATCGCCATACTTACCGCCTTTTCCGTCGTAATTCATGTACATTCGGAAAGCATATGCCCCCGGTTCAGAAGACTTAGGAGGCCCCCACAGCGTCGCTAAATCCACTTGTTCCCGCCCAAAAATCCCCAGTACGTCGGCTTGGGCTAAGGCGCCGTTAATCGACTCTAAACCGCCCCAATTGTATTCAGTAATCGCGACTTTTGTACCTGGATAATCTTGATTTACCCACTCTCGAAACCGGGGGATAATTGTTAGGGGTGGATTGTATTTACCAATCCAACTTTCATCAGTATAGGTAGCATCCCATAGAGAACGAGTCGATCGCAGTCGCAGCGCTTGGGTGTTGGCATCGCCGGCGGGACAATTGGCCAAACAGGTATCGTCCGCCGAAGGATAGTAGTGTTCGTCGAAATAGTCGAGAATCCGAACACCTTTTTGCTTTTCATAAGCGCGCATTTGTTGCAAGTACCACCGCGCAAACCAGACACCGCCGTGCTTTTCGCGATCGCCCTTAACCCCCGAATCCACATAGACAGGCCAGCCAAAATCCGACGGGCCGAGTACCTTAGCAGTTGGATCTGTAGCTTTTACCATTGAGGCATATTGGTAAGTGCGATCGCGCAATTCCTCGTAACTCGTCGCTTCTGGATGAACATCGCGGTGAGTGTTTCCCCAACCGCTTGGTTCATTGTCCATTTGATAAATTTGCACGCCGCCCTTAGCAGCAGTACCGTGGGTTTTAATTAAGTGTTGAACCCAAGCTTTTTGAAATGCTGGGTCGCTAATAATACTGACATCAAGGCGATTATTATCAGTTATCAAAGTGCCGTCGGGACGCTTACCGTTGCCGCATTTATCACCTTCTGGAAAAATGTAGGGATTTGTTTTTTCTTGTGGCCCGTATTTGGATACTCTAAACCCGCAGTTCCAAGTGCTAAATTTATTTACATAGCCAATCATCGGAATTGTAACGATGCTTTTGCTGCCGTTTTGGCGGTTGATTTTGACAATTTTATCTATAGAATCACCGGGAACAGGATTTTTCTTGTCGCCGCCACCCACGAAAAAGAAGTCATCGCCGCTGTTGGAAGAATCGACTAACCAGTTGTAGCGGCTGGTGTGATTGGCCCCCCAGCGTTCTACTGGAATTCGTAACTCTTTGGCGATTGTGGGATCTAGGGCATAATCATTCATACCATAGATGTCAGGACTGATGGAATGTCGATCGGCTGTCACATCAACAGACAAGGTGGGATTGACTGTTTGGGCTATGCCGTTTTTGAAGTAAGCTGTTGTGGCGACAATTGCCAAAGCGGCGATTAAAGCTAACAAAAATAGGACAAGCCAACGAGGTTTATTTTCGGGAAACTGCCACAAAAATCGTGCATTCATTAATTTATGGTAGAGTATTTAATAGGGCTTGTTTATAATCTACTGCACTTTTGTAATAAATTTCAGGATTGTCGATTAAAGCGCGATCGATAACTGCGGCTAGCGGTTGAGGAATCGAGGAAGTGCGATCGCGAATAGGAACCCCATCCCCCATCATTATTCAAAATCCCACAAAACGGGTCTACTCCCACAAAATTGCGCGGGGAAAATCCCGCCCTCGTCACATACAAAAGTGAGAGTGACTTTTGAACTCATTTCAATATATGATTGTGAAGGTGATAATTGGCTAAGCAAAACTAGCTACTTCTACAGAACGTTCTACCGCTACACTTTTACGCTTGCGTTTAATTCTGTCGATTTCATGGAGTGTTTCGGCTGTTAGGTAACTGCTACCACAGTGAGGACAGCTTATGAGGGGAATGTTTTCTATAACTAGCAAATCTTTGCCTTTACCATAGGTTCTGGGAATTCGGCGAACTCGCACACCTTCTGTTCCGCAAATATCGCATACCATTTACTAAGTCTCCTTGCTTAAATTAGTCTTCATGCAATAATTCATTGATGAATTCTTCCCGTTCATCCTCTGTCATTGCATCCCAGTCTTTTCCCCTTTGTGCAGCAGCCTGTCGCGCTTTTTCTGGGCCATCATGGGTTAAGTTTGCCCAAGATTCCCAAGGCTGCATCAGCAATATTTTCAATAATTGATGTTTTTTGCGATCGGGTAATTCTTGAGCTAATTCAATTACTCAATCATCGGTTAATGTGAATGTTAATGTTGGCATCGATTCACCTCTCAGTAAAAATATGCTTTTTCAATATATCATAACACAAACAGCTATAGTCCAGGACGCAGGGGGGTTCAGAAACCGGGTTTTTTACGGCAATATTTGGTTCCAGCCGAAAGATTCAATAAAAACCCGGTTTCTTTGGTCGGAGTGCGTAAGTCTGGTTCTCATTATCAATCAAGCAATTCCTTTCAGCAAACTTGATAAAATCCCTAAAATTTTTCCTACATCTTTAATGTAATACTCAGCAACATCAACATCTAAAGCATTACCTTCTAACTTAAGAAATCTCCACACAGTGCCCGATGTCATCACACCATAAATTATGGGAATTTGATTGCCTTCTTGTTGATTAAACAATTGCGCTGCATACATCTGGGCTGCACACTGTCCCAAACCGCCGATTAAGTCTTCTTTCTTAGCTTCAACAATCGCAATGACTGGTGCCATAATTACAATTTGAGACTCAGACAGGCTGATTAAAAAATCACAAGCACCATTCAGCCCTTTTTCTATGTCAACGTTAAATTCTTTACCGGAAAACAAGCTAATTTTATCGTCTAGCATTCTCCTCAATTCTAGTAAGATTGGGGTGATAATCATTTCAGAACGAGCTTTTTCTGTGTTGATTTCGCTGGCTATTCGGAGGTTGTAATTGAGGGTGAAATCTAGATATTCGCTGTATCCGACTTCGGGGATATTGACAAATAAGTTGTTTTTGTCTGTGAGAGTGAAGCCGAATTGTTTGATTAAGTCACTGAGGGAAAAGTTACTGTAAGCCATCTATCGATTTTGGATCTTAGATTTTGGATTTTAGATTAATTCAATTATAGTTGGTAAAATTTCTATTTCCTCTACTTCTGTTATAATTATGAAGTTATGCTAGGCAAATACGGCGGCTACAGCTTGCGGCAATGCGATGGGTACAAAATATGCAACTGGATACAAATAATCTTCGCCAGATTCATCAATAACTCGGATCAATTGATGTTCCTCAGCGCGATTATCCGGGATTATTTGATAGATTTTTCGTACTTCCAATGACGCTGGATGGTCTTGATTGTTGATGCAAACTACAAATTGTGCTTCTAAGTTATGGGGATTCATGTCTCCTCCTATAAAATATATTTGATAGCGCTAGGAAGCTACTGCAAAATCCGTGTACTGCCGCATTCCTGGCTCGTGAAATGCTAATACAATATCTTCCTTTGGAACCCCTGCACGCACTAAATCTGTTGCAATTCCATCTTCTGTCCAGTCTTCCTCAATCCAGAATTTGCCATCCCGAATCCTAACGTAGACAGTCATCCCGGTAATGCGTTCTCCCTTTTGCCAGCCCAGATTCATCCACATATAATGACCGTTTTGTGCATCGGTAATTAAGAAGGTTTCGATGTCTGGTTGAGGACGGCGGCACAATTCTATATACTCGGTTAAAATCCGCTCGATTAATTTGGGATACTCGGTTAGTTTATCCATTGTACTATTTCCTCTACTTCTGTATTGACGACTATTAGGGGAAGTTGATGTCTGTTTACAATTAATTGAATCGCATCTTGAGTGAAGAAGGTTCTATATGCTATGGTACTAATAGCCACGTAAAGTTTGCGATCGGGCGCTGTTTCTTCTAAAAGGTAACGATAAATGTCATACTGACCGAGAGCTTCTTTTAAATCTTGGATTTTTGAGGCACCGATAAAGCTTTTCACTTCAACTACAAGTTTCTGTCCCGACCGTTCAGCAGCAATAGGTTGTTGGGCACCGAGATCGGCGTACAGCGTTGTTGTACGATACTGAATTACATAGGGATCGTCAGTAATTATCCAGCCGTCTTTGATTAGTGCGTTTTTGACAGCGTAGTGAATTATGTCTAGCTTGGGCATAGCCTTTATTATAAATCTTTTTGAAATCCTGTAACGCTTAGATGTTAGAGTCTACAAGTCTCGACAAGAGAGAAGAGCGCCACTAGAATTAGCTCCCCACACCAATCAAAACTGCCCGCCCAACTCAACCAACCCCAGCCGGGAGGTGTCGGGAGGTTTCCTTCTGGTGCTTTGGTGTTATATTGCCAGTTTTCCGTCCATTCACTATTCACGCGCCAACCTACCCGATCGCCAAACGCTTCCCATATTTTATGATCGTATTCCCTGGTTCCACCCAGACTTTGATAGATACGCTTCTGCACCGAAAAGCCGAAGCGCCCATTACTGTATTTCACCCAAAGTTGGTCAATGGTACGCAAGTCCTCGCAGGGAAAATTAATACTTCCTACATCCAGCGATCTTTGTTCGTCCCTACCTGTACTCGCCACCTTCAGCATCACTCTCGTCGTTTCCCGATCCGCCTCTTGCCACTTTCCTACTGCTAATAAATTTCGCAAGTTTATATAATCCATCCCCACGGCTGAAATTAACTCTACCTCATCCTCAGCTTTTTTAGGCATCACTAAATTCAACCATTCCTGCACCGACTGTGGGCGATTTTGCGGTTCCAATTCCATCCCTTTCACAATCGCGGCATTCACTCTGTCGCTAATCTCTGAATTGAATTGCTTTGGCGGAGTTAAAGCAATATTTTGCTTTCTGACTTGCGACGAAAACGGCAACTCACCCGTCAACATTACATAAAGCGTTGCTGCTAGGGAATAAACATCTGTATAAGCGCCTAGTTCGGCACGTTTTTCTAATAATTCAATGGGTGCGTAACACTCAGTCCCGGAATTGCTATTAGTTCTCAATTTTCCCGGTGCTGTCATCTGTCGTGCTAAGCCAAAATCAATCAAAACGGCTTTCAAACCCTGCTTTCTGAGCATAGTATTTTGGGGTTTAACATCCAGGTGAGTAAATCCTTGCTTGTGAACAAAACTCAGGGCCCTTCCCAATTGCTTAATAATTGCCAAAGCTTTTTCTTCCGACAAAATGCCGTTATCTTCGAGATGGCTAGCTAAGTCAATTCCATCGATTAATTCCATCACCATGCACCACAATTCTATATTTCCTACCATTTCGGGAAACACTTCGTAAACTTGGACGACGTGGGGATGACTGCATCGGGCTAAAGATAATGCTTCGTTGAGAAATTTGGTTTGTAATTCCTGAAAGTTTGGTTTACTTTGAACGTTGGCGTTTAGGGTTTTGATGGCGACGGCTTTACCTTCTTTGAGGTTTTGGGCGCGGTAGGTGACACCGAATCCGCCGCAGCCCAGGATTTCTTCGATGATGTATTTGCCGTTTTGGAGTTGTTGTCCGGGGGGCCAGTGCCTCATGGTGGGTGGTGAGGATGTGGGGATGATGGTTTTGATTGTAGCTGAGATGGGGGAATTTTTGTTGAGGCTTTGGATGATCTCGTTTACGGTTGTTTCGGAATGATTTAACCGCAGAGGCCACAGAGGGCACAGAGGAAGAGAAGAGAGAGGTGAGGTTGAGAAACCGGGTTTTTTTACCTAGATATTCGGCATCTATCAAACCCGGAGATCCCCCCTAGCCAAGAGGGCGGGCACGGGGCACCGCCCCTACAAGGGGGGACCGGAAGCGTTCTCAAAGTCAACCCCTACTCCCCTTCTTAAGGGGGATTTAGGGGGATCTAGACTCAGATATAAACGAGATTTAAATGGATTACACTCTTAAGTGTATGCCTCCATTGGTAAACAAGAACAGACAAAATTACGATCGCCAAACGCATTATCTATCCGGCCCACCGCCGGCCAAAACTTATGTTCGCGAGTCCAAGATGTCGGATAAGCCGCTTGCGCGCGAGTATAAGGACGATTCCACTCATCAACCATCAGAGATTCTGCGGTGTGTGGCGCATTTTTTAACACATTATTTTGCGCGTCAACATTACCTTTTTCAATCTCCGCAATTTCGCCTCGAATCGCAATCATGGCATCGCAAAAACGGTCTAATTCCTGCTTCGATTCGCTTTCCGTCGGTTCCACCATTACCGTACCAGCAACCGGCCAAGAAACCGTCGGCGCGTGATAGCCGTAATCCATCAGGCGTTTGGCGATATCTTCGACTTCAATAGCCGCAGATTTTTTGAGAAGTCGCAAATCTAGAATACACTCATGCGCCACCAAACCAGCTTTCCCTTTGTACAAAACCGGATAATAAGATTCTAACCGTTTTGCCATGTAATTAGCATTAAGAATTGCTACTTTTGTCGCCTCAGTTAAACCGAATCCTCCCATCATCCGAATGTACATCCAAGAAATAGTCAAAATGCTAGCACTTCCCCAAGGCGCTGCGGAAACAGCACCAACTGATTTTTGTTGACTGTTGACTGTTGACTGTTGACTGTTGACTGTTGACTGTTGACTGTTAAGAATAGATGTACTGGGCAAAAATTCTACCAAATGAGACATTACCCCAATCGGCCCCATTCCTGGCCCGCCGCCGCCGTGAGGAATACAGAAAGTTTTGTGCAAATTCAAGTGACAAACATCAGCGCCAAAATCACCGGGGCGGCACAAACCAACTTGAGCATTCATATTTGCGCCGTCCATATAAACTTGTCCGCCGCAGTTGTGGACAATCTCGCAAATTTCTTTAATTTCTTCCTCAAAAACGCCGTGGGTTGATGGATATGTCACCATCAAAGCCGCCAGTTCATTTTTGTGCTTCTCGGCTTTTTTATGTAAATCCGCAACATCAATATTGCCCTGAGAATCGCACTCGACAGCCACTACTTTCATCCCCGCCATCACCGCGCTAGCCGGATTTGTACCGTGGGCTGACTGGGGAATCAAACAGATATTTCGGTGAGATTCGCCTCGGTGTTCGTGGTATTGGCGAATAACTAACAAACCCGCGTATTCGCCTTGGGAACCGGCGTTTGGCTGCAAAGAAATTCCCGCGAAACCGGTGATTTCTGCCAGCCACTGTTCTAGTTGCACGAACATCATTTGATAGCCGCGACTTTGATCGCGGGGTGCAAAGGGATGTATCTTGCCAAATTCCGCCCAAGTCACCGGCATCATCTCTGCTGTTGCATTCAATTTCATTGTGCAAGAACCCAACGGAATCATCGATGTATTTAGCGATAAATCCTTGGCTTCTAAACGGTGCAAATAGCGCAAAAGTTCAGTTTCTGAATGGTAGCTGTTGAAAACTGGATGACCGAGATAGCTGCTGGTGCGATCGCAAAAATCTGGTAAGGTCAAATAGGAATTCAATGCGTCTGCATCCAGCGGAATGTTGAGAGCATTCTGCCCGTCACCCCTGATATAATCTTTATCCTGTGCAAAAATTTCCCACAACTCTTGCACATCTTCAACCGTGACAGTTTCATCTAAAGTGATTCCCACTGTCGAATCATCGAAAACTCGGAGATTAATTTTGCGAACTTTAGCAGCTTCTAGAAGTTCTGACAGCGGTTTGTCTCCCAATTCTACCCGCAAAGTATCGAAGAAAGGTTGAGAACCAATTTTGTATCCGAAACTTCTTAAACCGGATGCCAAAAGTGCTGTTAAAGTCCGTACTTTCTCAGCAATGTCTTTCAGTCCAGAAGGGCCGTGATAAACAGCATACATACTCGCCATCACTGCCAGCAAAACTTGAGCCGTACAAATATTGCTGGTTGCTTTTTCGCGGCGGATGTGTTGTTCGCGAGTTTGCAAGGCTAAACGTAAAGCAGATTTGCCGTTGGCATCTTTAGAAACGCCGACAATTCTCCCCGGAACTTGCCGTTTAAACTCTTCTCGCGTGGCGAAATAGGCTGCGTGGGGCCCTCCGAATCCCATCGGCACTCCGAAGCGCTGAGTGCTTCCTACGGCTATATCCGCGCCGAATTCGCCGGGGGGTGTGAGCAAGCAAAGGCTCAATATGTCGGCGGCTACTGTGACTAATGCGCCGACTTCGTGTGCCGATCGAATAAAATCGGTATAGTCGTAAATTGCGCCGTCTGTGGCGGGGTATTGCAGGAGAGCGCCGAAGATTATACGATCGAACTCAAAGCTTTGATGGTCGCCGACAATTACCTCAATTCCCAACGGCTTAGCGCGAGTTTGCACCACTTCAATAGTTTGAGGGTGGCAATCTTGGGAAACAAAAAACGCTTTTGCCTTATTTTTGCTGGCGCCGTAACTCACCGCCATCGCTTCCGCCGCCGCAGTCCCTTCATCCAGCAAGGAAGCGTTGGCAATTTCCAAACCCGTAAGGTCAATTATCATGGTTTGGAAGTTCAGCAAAGCTTCCAATCGCCCTTGAGCAATTTCGGCTTGGTAGGGAGTGTAAGCTGTATACCAGCCGGGGTTTTCTAGGATATTCCGCTGGATGACCGGGGGAGTTATGCAGTCGTGATATCCTGTGCCGATGTACGATCGAAATACCTGATTTTTTGCAGCAATTTCTTTCAATTCTGCCAAAGCGCTGTACTCGCTTCGCGCTTCGGGAAGTTGTAAGGGTTGAGAAATACGAATCGCCGCAGGAACCGTTTTGTCAATCAACACATCGAGGCTGGAAATGCCCAAAACATTGAGCATTTGCTGGATTTCGCTGGGTGTCGGGCCAATGTGCCGGCCCGCAAAACCATTGATGGAGGAAAGGTTTTGCTGCTGGTTGGGTTCAAGTTGAGGGCTGTAGAGTACCAAGGCGGATTCTCCTGAATAGACTTTTGCTTCTTTGTTTGTAACATTTTGCTAAGAAAACCAGGAAGATTTTCTGCGTGTATCAAAGTCCGACAGTCCGATAGTCCGACAGTCCGACAGTCCGACAGGGGTTGAAACCCCTGTCTCATAGCTAAAGTCGTCTGAAGACGACTAAGGAAGATTTTTTGCGTCTCTCAAAGTCCGAGAGTCCGACAGTCCGATAGTCCGACAGTCCGACAGTCCGACAGGGTTTCAACCCCTGTCTCATAGCTAAAGTCGTCTGAAGACGACTAAGGAAGATTTTTTGCGTCTATCAAAGTCCGACAGTCCGACAGTCCGACAGTCCGACAGGGGTTTCAACCCCTGTCTCATAGCTAAAGTCGTCTGAAGACGACTGTAGATTAAGCTGCACTTATCGCAACTCCCCCCGCAACAGCTTGGTATTTCAGTCGTCTTTAGCTGCACTTATCGCAACTCCCCCCGCAACAGCTTGGTATTTCAGTCGTCTTTAGACGACTTGTGCTATTAGCCAGGGGTTTCAACCCCTGGCGGATTGTGGAATTATCAACGAGCCCTATGCCCTATGCCCCATGCCCTATTCCCTATTCCCTATGCCCTATGCCCTATTCCCTATTCCCTATGCCCTATTCCCCTTCGACCATTTTGCGATACTCCGGGGCCGAGAAAGCGTCGTCTGCTTCGCTGGGATTGTCAACGCGCACTTTCAGCAGCCATCCAGCGCCATAGGGGTCTTCTGCCAAATCTTCGGGAGACTCTATAATGTCATCATTGCGTTCTACGACTATACCGGTAACTGGTGCTTTCAAGTCTTCAACGGCTTTCACTGACTCGACTGTACCGAAAGCTTCGCCCTTTTCCAACCCTGCACCGACTTCGGGCAAATCTAGAAACACGATATCGCCGAGTTGGTCAACTGCAAAGGCACTGATGCCGATGGTGGCAATTTCGCCTTCTAATCGGATGTATTCGTGGGTGTCTAGGTATTTCAGGTCATCGGGGTATGTTAGTGCCATGTCTTTTCTCGCAATAAAAAAGTATTAGTTAAATCTTATTCAACTATGAGCCTTTAGTAATGACTAAATGGAACAGAAAAAATATTAAACGCTTGCTTTTTGGAGAATTTTCTGTCAAACGACTGATGCGCTCTATAATTTTTATTTACGCATTTCTATGTTTTTACGGTTTCTTTGTTTCAGAACGGCTAATTTTTCAACCTCCCCCATCTAGTCAAAGTGATAGCAGGGAAGTTATCAAAGTTAGCTCAGCTAATGGCGTGAAAATTTCTGCTGTTCATTTTCCTAACCCGCAAGCTAAATATACCATACTTTACAGTCACGGGAATGCGGAAGACTTGGACGGCATTTTGTGGCTACTCAGAGAGATTCGAGATAGCGGGTTTGCTGTGTTTGCCTATGATTATCAAGGTTACGGCACGAGTCAGGGAAATCCTTCTGAGTATAATACTTATCGTGATATTGAGGCTGCTTACAATTATTTAACCCAACAGTTGGGAGTACCTGCAAAGCAAGTTATTCTTTACGGGCGTTCTGTGGGGGGTGGGCCGACTATTGATTTGGCTTCGCGGCAAAAAGTCGGCGGTTTGGTGGTTGAAAGTTCCTTTGTTTCGGCTTTTCGGGTGTTGACGCGGATTCCGCTTTTACCCTTTGATAAGTTTGTGAATATTGATAAGATTGGCAAAGTTCGATCGCCTGTTTTGGTGATTCATGGTAAGGCTGATGAGGTGGTTCATTTTTGGCATGGAGAACAGTTGTTTGCAGCGGCGAAGCGGCCGAAATTGAATTTTTGGGTTGATGGGGCCGGTCATAATGATTTGATGGATGTGGCGGGCGATCGCTATGCTGCAACTTTGCGACAATTTGCTAAGCTAGTAGATGAATCTTCTCGACCAAGATGAGCAACGGGCTAGAAGCCCGTTCCACAAGAACTCAATCAGTCCTCGACGCACTCCTACTAAAGAAACCGGGTTTTTTACCGAATCTGCGGTCTACAACGAACTATTTTCGTAAAAAAACCCGGTTTCTGGACCCAGGAGGTAAGTCCTGAATTAAGGCTTACCTACTTAATCTAACTAGGGCGGTTTTGCGATTTATAAAATGGTTTTTTCACTACACTAGCCGGATAGTTTTTTCCGCGAATTTCGACTTCTAATTGCTGACCGATTTTAGCTAATTTTGCCGGAACAAATGCGAGGGCTACTGGCCGATTCAATGTAGGCGATAATGTACCGCTAGTAACTTCTCCTACTGTTTCGCCTTCAAATATTACCGGATAGCCGTGGCGTGCAATGTGCCGCCCTTGCATTTCTAACCCTACCAACCGCTTTAATACTCCACTCGCTTTCTGCTGTTCCAAAACCTCCCGCCCAATAAAATCGCCTTTGCTATCGAGGTGAACAACCCAACCCAATCCAGCCTCTAAAGGTGTGATATTGTCGTCGATATCTTGACCGTAAAGAGCCATTGCTGCTTCTAAACGCAAGGTATCTCTCGCACCCAAACCGCAGGGCACAACGCCAGCAGCTAACAATTTTTGCCACAGTTCTTTTCCTACTTCGGCATCCACCATGATTTCAAACCCATCTTCGCCGGTGTAACCAGTTCTGGCGATAAAACTCGGCTGTCCCAACAGGTTTGTTTCTAAGTGACCGAATGCCTTAATTGGTGCGAGATTGCCTTCTACAAAAGGCTGGAGATAGTTAACGGCTTCCGGTCCTTGAATTGCGATTAAAACTTTATCTTCGGAGAGGTCTGTAAAAGTGAGTTCGTTCAATTCTAAGTGAGTGGTGATCCATGCTTTGTCGGCGATGCGAGTGGCGGCATTGACAATAATTACTGCACGTTCTTCGCTAGTGATGGGGTCTGGTTCTTGGCAGTAGAAAATAATGTCGTCTAAGATGCAGCCTTGGGCATTTAGCAAGACTGTATATTGAGCTTGACCGGGTTGCAAGCGGCTCAAGTCTGAGGGTACTAAGGGTTGAAATTTTTCTCTTACTTGTTTCCCTCTCAAACCAAATTTTCCCATGTGGGAAATGTCGAACATTCCTGCTTGCTGGCGTACTGCTTGGTGTTCGCTGCTAATGCCTGCGTACTGTACTGCCATCTCCCACCCGGAAAAGGGCACCATTCGGCCTTTGAGTTCTAATGATAGGTCGTACAGAGGCGTGCGGGCAAGTTGGCTCGGACTCTCTGGATTGCTGGGTTCAGTTGACTTTGCCACTGGTAGCGCTTTGGTTGCGGGTAGACTGTTTTGATTTTACGGGAAAATTGGTTTTCGCGGTGTGTAGGGCGATCGAATTTAAGGACACGGCAATGCTGTTTAGGTACGAGTAAGGACACTGCAGTGCCCTTCTTCGTGTCAACTTAACGTCAAAAGTAGTATCAGTATACCGTCTACCGATGAGCCCCTCGATCCCCACGGCGCCTAGGGCGGGCACGGGGGCACGGCCCCTAGGTCGGGGGGGACAAGAGTATTCAAAGTCCCCCTTAACAAGGCAGGGCGGTTTCATTCTTGGTAGGGGCCGTGCCCCCGTGCCGGCCCTTTTGGTCTGAAACCCCCATTCGATGGTTGGTGGCGGGGGTAGGCACGGGGAGTAGGGGTAGCACTACCCCTACAAAAACCTCGTTTTTGGTGATAATGAAACAGCCCCCTTAATAAGGGTGGGACAAGAGTCTTCTCTTTAGTCCACCTTATTAAGGGGGATGCGAGGGGGATCTAGACTGGGGTAAAAGCGATATTTATCAACAGTTTTAGTCTTAAGTTGACACGAATGAGCAGTGCCGTATCCCTAATCTTGATTTATGGAGAATAGCGGGCTCGAACCGCTGACCCCTACAATGCCATTGTAGTGCTCTACCAACTGAGCTAATTCCCCTTTCTTTTCGCGCTCTCAATCATGCCTTAACTGACCAATATTTGTCAAGCTTTTTGGGGAAATTAGTTTTGAGCCTTCGGCTGGCAAGGCTTTCGGCTTTTTTTCCACAAAACTCTCCTCGCTTCTGGACAATGGTCAATCGCCTACTATCATTTAGTAAGTGTGTTGGGATATTTCGCTCAAATGGCTCAAACAAGACCCCATGAGGAAGTAGACGACTAGCAGAGCGGCGGCTGATACCGCAACTAGGGTGCCGGCTAGCATTAGTGAAAATTCCCGTTGCGCGATCGCCTCCTGCATTAAGTGCAAAGACCAGGCAACGAGGGCAACGTCAATTATTAAAATAGGAACCAGCATAAGTTACGATTTGTAACAGCTTACCTATTGTAACAAAACTTTTCGCTCCGTGCAGATAAGCTCACCTGTATTTAACTTTTGCTGTAAAACCCGGAGGGAGCAGCGGAAAGCTACTGAGAAAAAATGATAGCTTTTGGTGATAATTACAATATGCAAAGTAAATGAGAGCTAGCTCAGCTTTAGAGGTGGCGTTTTTGACTCTTGAGCGATCGCTCACGCTTTTTTGAGGGGGTAGGGTGCGTTAGCGAAGCCCGCCCCTACGGGGGCTACGCCAACGAAGAGGATCGACCTTGGACTATAACTGATTTGATAGCAGTGCGATCGCACCCTGACCCGATTCAAATTTGGTAAAATAGGTGTACTTTTAATTAAAATAAAATGAACGGCTGTTGAGGATATAAACTATGTTAACCCAAACTCAAAAACTCTACTCGCCAGAGGAATATTTGGCACTAGAGGAAGTGGCCGAGTCTAAAAGTGAATATATTGATGGCGAGATAGTTCCTATGACTGGTGGTACTCCAAATCATAATGATATTGCGGGCAATTTTTATGCTCATTTAAAATTTGCGCTCCGGGGGCAAAACTATAAGGCTTTTATCGGTGACTTACGGTTGTCGATACCGCGCTATCATCTCTATACTTATCCAGATGTGATGGTGGTTCAAGGCGAACCAGTGCTTTTAGACGATCGCACAGATACAATAATTAATCCTTTGATGATTGTTGAAGTTTTGTCAAAAAGTACGAAAAATTACGATCAAGGGGATAAGTTTGATTATTATCGCTCGATTCCTGAGTTTCGAGAATACATTTTAATCGATCAGTATAAATTTTATGTCGAACAGTTTGTCAAGACTTCGGAAAATAAGTGGCTTTTAAGTGAATACGAATCGGCAGATGCAGTGCTGGCTTTGTCTTCGCTGCCGTTTCAAATTCAATTGGGCGAAATTTATGAAGGGATTAGATTTGAAACGACTGCCGTTAGTTAGGATTTCACAACCGCTTTTTTGCTGTAAAATTAAATCGATCGCCTTTTCAACTTTATGACAAATCGCTCTACTCGCGCCCTTTTTCACAGCAAAACACTGAACACTGCTTTGCGTGCTTTTAGCTTTCCGCCAGATATGGAAGTGCGCCGCCAAAAATTGGGAACGTGGATTGCTGCACTTAAAACGGGTACGTTAGACGAAGTTAAAGAAGTTTCGCTGCACGGCAGTTTTATTAATGATATTTTTCAGGATATTTTGGGATATTGCTCGGTAATTCAAGGTGGGGGGAAAGCTTGGGAAATTAACGCGGAACAAACGATATCTGATGGTGGCGGTTCTGCTGACGGGGCGATCGGCTTTTTTACTGCTGCTGACAATCCTAAAGGCAAAGCCGTGTCCCTGCAAGGTAAAGTGATTGCTCCGATCGAACTCAAGGGAGCGAAAAATGATTTAGATCGTCCCGCATCACATCAGCATCCTGCGCGATCGGAATCAGCAGTTGACCAAGGTTGGCGCTACGCTAATTATACACCCGATTGTCGCTGGATTATTGTCTCGAATTATCGAGAGTTGCGACTTTATCATACCAATAAAACTCCTGCTTATTACGAACAATTTTTTCTGGCTGACTTGGCGGATATTGAAGCTTTTAAGCGGTTTTACTTTCTGCTGTGTCGCCGCAATTTTTTGCCTCAAAACCAAGCTCAAACAGTTTCTGTTATTGACAGACTGTTAAAAGACTCTGACGAAGCTCAAGAGGAAATTACCAATAAATTATATCAAGAGTACAAAGCAATTCGACTCGCTCTCGTCAAACATTTTCGCTTTTCTGGGCCGCAGGATATCCCCAACCGCGATCGCGTACTCATCGAAAAAGCTCAAAAAACTTTAGACCGCGTTTTATTCATTGCTTTTTGTGAAGATAAAGGGTTGCTGCCGCGAAACACCCTCAGCAACGCTCACGACCACCAAGACCAATACAATCCTAGATTAATTTGGGAAAATTATCAATCTGTATTTCGCTGGGTTGATGTGGGAAATGATGACCCTCCTGTACCGGGATACAACGGCGGTTTATTTAAATTCGATCCGGTTTTAGACGCACAATTGACTGTGCCAAATCCTTTATGCAGTCTGCTTAATAAGCTGACCAGATTTGATTTTGATACCGAAGTTTCCGTCGATATTTTGGGGCATATTTTCGAGCAGTCTGTTACAGATTTGGAAGAATTAAATGCTGAAACTACCGGACAGGAATACAATCATAAAAAAGGCAAGCGAAAAACTCAAGGTGTGTTTTACACGCCAGCTTTTATTACTCAGTATATTGTCGAGGTTTCTCTCGGTGGCTATTTGCAGCGTCGAGAGCAAGAATTGCGCGATTTATTCCTAATTAGCGAAGTTGCTGAAGTGTCGGTTCAGCCGCCCAAGAAAACTGCAATTAAGTTTTGGAAAGCGTATCGAGACGAGGTGCTGCAAAAAACGCGCGTCATCGATCCGGCGTGCGGTTCGGGTGCTTTTTTGATTGCGGCTTTTGATTATTTGATGCAGCAGTACGAAAGAGTCGATCGCGAATTGAATGCTTTGGGGTATAAACCAAAAGACGGCAACTCGCTGGAATTTGACAGAAGCATTTTAAGCAACAACCTGTACGGCGTAGATTTGCTGCCGGAATCGGCGGAAATTACCAAACTTTCTCTGTGGTTGAAGACGGCCGAACCTGGTAAAACCCTGACGTATTTGGATGATAATATTAAAGCGGGAAACTCGATCGTCGCTGACAGTAATGTAGCAGATACAGCGTTTGATTGGCAAGCTGAATTTCCCCAGATTTTTGCTGATGGCGGTTTTGATGTTGTCCTTGGCAATCCGCCTTACGTGCGGCAGGAGTTGCTGTCTCCAATTAAACCATACTTGCAAGCAAATTATGAATCCTATAACGGCGTAGCAGACCTTTATACTTATTTTTATGAACTCGGATTAAACATTCTCAAACCGAAGGGAGTGCTTTCGTATATTGTCACAAATAAATGGCTGAGGTCGGGATACGGCGAACCTCTACGCAAGTTCTTTGCCAGTCAAGGTTTACTAGAGCAAATTATTGATTTCGGACACGCGCCCATTTTTGAGGATGCTGATACTTTTCCCTGTATTGTCGCAGTCAGAAAACCTAACGCTTCTCTATGTATCTCTGAAACTGAAAGCGAGATTGAGCAAGGTAAATCTGAACCTAATTCGCCTGTGATTGTTTGTCCTGTTCCGCGCGAGGAACTTGCTAATATCAATCTTACACAATATGTTCAACAACACGGTTATCAAATTTCGCGAGATCGTTTCACTGCGAGTGCTTGGAGTCTGGAACCTCCTGCTGTTGATGAGTTAATGCAGAAAATAAAACAAGTGGGAGTTCCGCTAAAAGATTTTGCAGGGGTTAAGCCTTATCGAGGTATTTTAACAGGATTTAACGACGCTTTTTTTCTTGATGAAGCCACTAAAAATAGTCTAGTTAAAGCTGACCCTAAATCTGCTGAAATCATCAAGCCCTTATTGCGAGGTCAGGATATTAAACGCTGGTATCCTCAATGGGATGAAATTTGGGTAATCTTCGCTCATAGAGATATTGAGATAGAAAACTATCCTATGATAAAATCTCATCTGCAAAAATATAGAACTAAGTTAGAAGCAAGATCAGGTAAACAATTATGGTGGCAGTGGCAAGCATCTCCATCTTTTTGCAACCTCTTTCTACAGCCTAAACTTATATATCAGGAAATTCAATTTCATCCAGCATATAGCTATGATAATAGGAGTTATTTGACCAACAATAAAGCTTTCATTATTTCGACATCTGAATTGTATATCTTGGGAGTGCTTAATTCAGCACTTATGTGGTGGCATAATTGGCGGTATTTACCGCACATGAAAGATGAAGCACTGAGTCCGCTTGGCGAATTGACGGAAAAGCTTCCCATCGCACCACCAACTGACTCAGTTCGTGCCGAAGTAGAACTAATTGTCAGCCGTTTAATTGAAATCGCCAAAACTAATCAAGAAACTCACCGAGATGTCTTGCACTGGCTGGAAATCACTTATGTAATTGATAAACTCGGACAAAAACTCGAAGATTTTTCTGCTCTTTCTTTTGCTGAATTCGTAGCAGAAATCAGAAAGCGAATGCCGAAAACTAAATCATCCGATCCTCTCGGTGTTGCTGGACTAAAAGCCGTCCGCGAAACTTATAATGAATATGCACCGGCCATTCAATCTCGCAAAGCTGAGGCGTTGAGACTCGAACACCGTTTATCCGATTTAGTTAATCAAGGTTACGGATTGACACCGGAAGAAATAGATTTGATGTGGAAAACAGCACCTCCGCGAATGCCGATCGCCCGACACATTTGATAGAATGTTAAAGCAGCATCGCTGAGAATGAGTTTATTATAAAAGGCGCTCTAGTTTTTTGTACACTTCATCATCGTTACGCTTCGATTAATCATAATATCCCGGCCGGGGCGGGTTTTTGAGATTGTCAATTATTGGCTGGTATTGTTGGTGAACCCGCCCCTACGAACGTAATGACAGAAACACGTTTTTTTTGCGTCGCGGACTATATCATATCAAAAAATTGTGTTTTTTGGGGAATATTTGTTAGACTGGGATTGTGAGCTAGCGAGTCGATAGACCATACTTTGTACGCGAGGTGAATCATTATGCTCCAAGCATTTGAAGGAATTTACAGAAATGGAGTCATCGAACTTTTAGAAGTTCCTGAAAACATTTATGAAAGCCGCGTGGTGATTACTTTTTTGGCTGCGCCATCCATTCCTAGATCGCCTACATTTATCAAGTTTGGAATGTTTGCTGGTACTCAACAATCCACCGCAGACGATTTCGAGATTGCCGAGTTTCAAGGGGATACTGACGATGAATTAGATTGGTCATAGCTGCCGATGAAATATGTCATTGATACCCACGCGCTGATCTGGTTTCTCGAAGGAAATCAAAGATTGGGGACTCAAGCCCAAGCAATTCTCTCCAATTTGACCAGTCAGCTTGTTCTACCTGCGATCGCCTTGGCTGAAGCTGCATGGATTGTAGAACGAAGAAAAACATCAATTCCATCTGTGAATGCTTTGTTGAATGCCATTAACAGCGATCCTAGAATCGCGATTTATCCACTTGATCGAACTATCATCAATCAAACGCTCAGCTTATTGAGCATCCATGAAATGCACGATCGTCAAATTGTAGCAACCGCAATGATTTTGCAAAATCAAGGTGAAACTGTTGCGCTGTTTACGTGCGATGGAAATATTACGGCTTCAGGTGTAATTTCTGTTATCTGGTGATTGTATTTATAATAAAATAACGGTTATTTGTAAACCATCAAGTTTCACCATTTGTCAGTTGTTTGAGTGTTTCTACAAAGGTTTTAGTACCCACCATTTGAGACTGACTCAGGGCAGATTTTGCAGAATCGCCTAAAAGCATATCTTCTACTTCCATCAGTCGCTCTATCAAGCGCTGATAGGCATCAGCGGACATAATTACGTGGCTGGGCTGCGATTTATCTGTGAGTAAAACTGGCTCGACAGCAGCTCGGTTAAAGACTGTCCCCTGTGGATTGCAGGCTTCTGCGAGGGTGTAACTTTGCATGACAGATGTTATGAGTGTGGGTTGTGTCTATTTTAGGCAAAATTGTGAGGGATTGGGAGGTCGATCGCCACTTTTGTTTTAGCCAACCGCAAATAATCAAAAAAGGTATGAAAATTTCCATACCTTCCTAGTGGAGATTATTTTTAAACAAGTGCTGTTGCTTGCTTTGTTTGTTCGAGATACTGCCGATATTTTTCCTCGGAACCGAAGGAGTCAACTGAAACCGTAGCTTTTGGCATCGGTATCAATGGTGTCTGAACAGGGGAGTATTTGCAGTAGCAAACCACGATCATCTCAAATTCATTGTTCTGGATGGCTCTCAGGTATTCTTCTACTCTAACTACTTCCCAGTCGCCTACGCGGTAATGAGTATCAGCACCAGCTATTTGGGTGTCTTTAGATTCTGTCAGAGTTTGGAACTCTAGCGGCCGATAACCAGGTTCAGGAATCGGTGAATTTGATGAATCAAAATACTCTGCCAGAATGTCGGTTAGCCCTCCGGTGTGAGCTAAAAGTCTGTTCTCGGCACCTTCTTCTTCTGTCCAGTCAGCGCGAAAAATAATGTATTTTCTGCTCATTTGTTAATCCTCCTCGTCTTCATCCATGTAGTTAGGAAAACTGGTTTCACCTTCAAATATGCAGGAGTATTTGAGGATGGAGTCTTTTGTCGGTTTGATTCGTAGCAGTCGCCAGCCGTATTTTTCCTGCATTGCATAACACCGCCGTCGTTCGGTGACGGAGTGGCTTGAGGTGACTTCCTCTGGTTGAGAATTGGTCACAACGATCGTATCTCCATAATGTTCATTTGAATGGTGTCAATGGCAAGGCCATTTAGATTTAGGTTTTTGAGTTCGATCGATCTGGGTGTTGCTGCTTGCGCTCTAAGAGCGTTTTCCGAACGACTGCCAGCACTAAGCTGGGCACACTTCTGAACTCCGAATCAGCCCATTCTTGCAAAACCTCATATTCTTCGGGGTTCACTCGGATAGTGATTACAGGCTTTTTGGAAGGCATTGCTTGTTGGCTCGCATACATTAATACCCATTATCTCTACTCTTTACCTTCAAACACTTGTTCTGGGGTAACACACCTGTCTCATATAACTTTAAAAGTTGCTTATGTTAACAGGTGTACCACCTGACAGTTAGTATAACACCGCAGCGTTGCGATCGACTCTACAACTCAAAAACCCAGAATAATCATCAAAAAAAGGGGCAACTCGCGTCGCCCCTCATCTATTTAACCAACTGGAAAATTAAACTTCCACAGCAATCTTTTGTTCCGAAGCCTCCGGCGAATTCGCTTCACTTGGCGGCACAACTTGCCAGAACTTAGGCAAATATTCCGACCAATTTGCTAAAATCTTCTCAGCTTTCTTGCTGCCAGTTCGATCGCACTGAGCCTCAATCAACTCCTTCAATTGCGCCTCCCCAGCCGCCGTACAAACGCGCTGCATCTTCACAATCTCCCCGTTGACATGAGCCGGGAAAGTCCCATCTTCATCGAGGAAATAACCCAAGCCGCCAGTCATTCCAGCGCCGACGTTGCGACCGACTTTTCCCAACACAACAATCACGCCACCAGTCATGTACTCGCAGCAGTGATCGCCCGCACCTTCGATCACAGCTTTCGCCATCGAGTTACGCACCGCAAACCGTTCGCCAGCTTTACCCGCAGCTAACAGAGTTCCCCCCGTCGCACCGTACAAACAAGTGTTGCCGACGATCGCATTTTCGGAAGCATCATAAGTCGCACCAGCCGGCGGTGCGATCGCGATTTCGCCACCGTGCATTCCTTTACCAACGTAGTCATTGGCTTGGCCTGACAGCACCAGCGTCATTCCCGGCAAATTGAACGCGCCGAAGCTTTGGCCCGCGCTACCAGTGAAGTTGAGGGTGATTTGACCGCTAAAGCCCGTGTTGCCGTGTTGCTGTGCGATCGCACCACTGATTCTTGCGCCCACCGTGCGATCGGTATTCACCAATTTTACACTCTTGCTAACAGTGCCGTGATTGGCGATCGCACTTTGAATCTCAGCATCCGCCAGCAAATCGTCATCTAACACAGGCCCGTTGGTGTGTACGTCGCCGTGGATCAAGAAAGATCGATCGCTCTTAGTATCAGGTAACTTGGTCAAACAATCCAAATTAATCGCTTGGGTTTTAGTTAGTTGCACCCCATCGCGCATTTTCAGTAAATCCGCGCGGCCGATGATATCTGCGATCGACTTATAACCCAATTTCGCCAGCAAACTCCGCACTTCTTGTGCTACGAAATAGAAGAAATTAACCACGTGTTCCGGCGTTCCGGGGAACCGTTTCCGCAAGTGTTCTTGTTGAGTTGTCACCCCCACCGGACAACTATTCATGTGGCAAACGCGAGCCATAATGCAGCCTTCTGCAATCATTGCCACCGTGCCAAAACCGTACTCTTCGCCGCCCATCAAAGCGCCTACAATCACGTCCCAGCCGCTTTTAAAACCACCGTCAACGCGGAGCAAAACTCGATCGCGCAATTTATTTTCCATCAGCACTCGGTGAACTTCTGTCAATCCGAGTTCCCACGGAGAACCTGCGTGCTTAATCGAACTCAGTGGCGAAGCACCGGTGCCGCCGTCGTGACCGGAAATTTGAATCACATCAGCATTTGCCTTGGCGACACCCGCAGCTACAGTCCCGATGCCGACTTCCGACACCAACTTCACCGAAACTCCTGCTTTCGGATTGATTTGGTGCAAGTCAAAAATCAACTGCGCCAAATCCTCGATCGAATAAATGTCGTGGTGAGGAGGAGGAGAAATTAGCGTGACACCCGGTTTCGATCGGCGCAAATAAGCAATGTACTCGCTCACTTTCGCCCCCGGCAATTGACCGCCTTCACCCGGTTTCGCACCTTGTGCGATTTTAATTTCGATTTGTTCGGCGTTCATCAGGTACTCAGGAGTCACCCCGAAACGCCCGGAAGCTACCTGTTTGATGGATGAAGAAGCTGTATCGCCGTTCTGCAAACCTTTCAAGTGAGGTAGCGTTTGTGAGAAACCTGCCGCGCTCACATCGTTTAGCACTTTGTAGCGCACCGGGTCTTCGCCGCCTTCGCCGGAGTTGGATTTGCCGCCGATACGGTTCATCGCAATCGCGAGAGTTTCGTGGGCTTCTGGGGACAAAGCGCCCAGGGACATACCGCCGGTGGCGAACCGCTTGACAATATCTGCTACAGATTCTACGTCTTCGATGGCAATGGAAGGGCGATCGCTCTGGAAATCCAGCAAATCGCGCAAAGCCGTTACCGGGCGATTTTCGAGCTGTTTCTTGTAAACCTCGTAGTGATCGTAAGCACTTTCACCATTTTTGTCACCAATTGGTGTCATTTTTGGTTCGGCCCCATTGCCGTTACCGTTAGTCTGAGCCTTAAAAGTAGTCACAGCCTTGTGCAAAGCCTTCGCCATTTCCGGGCTGTTCATGTGATATTCACCACCCCGGCGGTACTGAACAAAGCCGTAATTTTCCAGCTTTTTGAGGTGCAATTCTGGGAAAGCCTGACTGTGGAAAGACATTACCTCATTAGCCAGTTCCGCCACACTCAAACCGCCGATGCGGGAAACAGTGCCTTTGAAACCCAAATCTAGCAAATCACCGCCAATGCCGATCGCCTCAAAGATTTGCGCCCCCTGATAGCTAGCCAGCAGCGAAATCCCCATTTTCGACATAATCTTCAGCAAGCCGTTTTCCACCGCTGTGCGGTATCTAGCTTGAGCCTGTGCCACGGTAATATTGGGAACTTTGCCGTGCTGCATCAAGTTTTGAGTCTTGCTGTCAGACCACCAGGCGCGCACGCTTTCCAAGGCCAGGTAAGGGCAAACAGCCACCGCCCCGTAACCAATCAAACAAGCGAAGTGGTGAGTGCTCCAACATTGGGCGGTATCCACAACCAGGGAAGTTTGCATCCGCAGCCCGACGCTAATTAAGTGGTGGTGAACCGCACCAACTGCCAGGAAGGGCGGAATATAAGTACATTCAGCACTCAATCCAACAGAAGATTCGCCTTCGGCCTTCGAGATTCGATCGCTCAAAATCAGAATTCTCGAACCCTCGCGCACCGAAGCAGCCGCCTTTTGACAAAGTTGCTCGACTGCTGTTTTCAAACCAGAAGGCCCGGCAGCAATTTTGTAAAGAGTTGACAATTCGGTTGCGGGGAAAGACTTTTGCTCTTTCAAGAAAGAGAGTTCAGCGTCGTTGAGTACGGGAGAATCAATTTTCAGCCGCTTGGCATTTTCCGGTACTGCTTGCAGTAAATTGCCCCGCAGGCCTACATTCATCGTCAGCGACATCACCATCCCCTCGCGCAGGGGGTCGATCGGCGGATTTGTGACTTGAGCAAACCGCTGTTTGAAATAGTTGTACAGCAACTGAGGCTTTTCTGACAATACAGCTAAGGGAGCGTCGTCGCCCATGCAGAAAGTCGGTTCTTTCCCAGAACTCGCCATCTCGACGATCACCATGTCCAAATCTTCTGCTGTGTAACCAAAAGCAGTTTGGGTTGCTAACAGCGTTTGCGAGTCGAGGGTTGCTGTTTCGGCAAAAGGCTGCGGCTGCAAGGTTTCGCGGTTTTGTTGCAGCCATTCGCCGTAGGGGTGCCGCTTAGCAATTCGCTGCTTGAGTTGCCAATTTTTGAGAATTTCCTTGGTTTGCAGGTCAACTGCAATCATTTGTCCTGGCCCCAAACGGCCTTTTTCGACAATATCTGCTTCGGGAATATCGACAACTCCGGCTTCGGAGGCCACAACTACCAAACCGTCTTTAGTAATGCAGTAGCGGGCCGGCCGCAAACCGTTGCGATCGAGCGTAGCACCTACTTGTTTGCCGTCGCTGAACACCAGCAGTGCCGGGCCGTCCCAAGGTTCTTGAATGCCGCTGTAATATTCGTAAAAATCGACAATTTCTGGGTAGGGAGCCAAATCCGGCTGATTTTTGTAGGCTTCGGGTACCAGAATTGTCAGGGATTCTAGGGGGGTGCGGCCGGAGTGCACCAACAACTCCATCACGTTGTCCAAGTTTGCCGAATCGCTGCTTTCGGGATTGACAATTGGGTTGAACGTGTCGATATCAGCTTGACTCCAATTCGGGTGAGATAAATTGGCTTGCCGCGCCTTCATCCAGGTAATATTGCCCAACAGCGTGTTAATTTCGCCGTTGTGTCCCAGCAAGCGCATCGGCTGGGCTAAGTGCCAGCGGGGCATGGTGTTGGTGCTGAAGCGCCGGTGATAGACGGCAAAGGAGCTTTTATAAGCGGGATTTTTTAGGTCTGGGTAAAATTCTGCCAGTACGGCCGCTCGCACCATGCCTTTATAGACGATCGTGCGGCAGGAGAAAGAGCAAGTATAAAAGTCTTGGCGGGTGAAGTTGGGCCGATTTGACAGCGCGTGTCCGATCGTGCGGCGCGCCAAAAATAGATGTTTGTCGAGTTCGTCTCCGCCTAAGTGCGGTGAACTGACTATTACTTGTTCGATTTGAGGTTGATTTTCTAGCGCTTGCTCGCCCAAAACCGATGGTACAATGGGAACTTTGCGCCATCCCACAAGTTTCAGCCCGCGATCGGTCAGAACTTGCTCAACCACCTGCCGCGCTATAGTCGCTTGAAATTTATCTTGAGACAAAAACAGCATTCCCACGCCGCAGTTTTCCCGCGCCGGAGGCACAATTCCCTGTTCGGCGAACCAAGTATCCAGCAATTCCCAAGGAATCGCCGTCATTAAACCCGCACCATCCCCGGAATCCGAGTCAGCGCTGCAACCGCCACGATGTTCCAGACAAGTTAAAGCTGGCAGCGCTTTTTGAATAATCGAGTGGGTGGCTTCACCGCTTTGGTTGGCAATAAACCCCACACCGCAGGCATCTCTTTCTTCCACTAACCAGCTTTGGCCGGCGAATGGAGTTCCTCGCTCAGTCTGATGCACGTTTCTGTTTGGATCGATCGTGTTACCCATGTTGATTGAATGTTATTTCCGTGATTGTGTGGTGGATGCGTTTTTATAGCTCGGAGAGAGAAGGCTGCCGAGCGGTGGGAGCCTAGTAAACTTTAAAACAGCACATTGGAAGCTGATTGGATAAAAATTTACGTCGATGCTGCCTGTACTTAGCACTAAAACCCTGTTTGCAGATTTCACATTATCTCGCTCGCATCGCCTCGGAGATGTCTCCTAGAATACCCTGCTGTTAAAAAGCAGTGATTCTTTGGGAAATCGCCGCCCTGCAAATAAATACATTGCTGGCGATTCCCTACGGGATAGCTGCGCTTCACGAGTTTTTTGTGTGGGTTTTTCCTGAGTTCGGAAGGGTAGCCTTACGGACTCAGGTAGATAGTAACTTTAGCGTTATTTTGCTTGCTGCGCTGCTGAGTTGCTTTCGTCAGCGCCCGCAGACACAAAAGCCACCTGCCCGCTCAGTCGGTAGGTGCAATGTAGCAGCGCGGTTCACAACTGGTGAAACCGGTCTTATTGTGAAGTCAACTCTCAAGCTGCGAACATCAAGTTTATCAAAAAATTGATAAAATTTCACCCATTACAGTCAGAGTTTACGTGCAAGTCTTGTCAGCGATGTCCAGAACCCAGGCTAAGATGCCTAGCCCAAAAAGGTTGACAGTTTTCCACAAGCCTATTTTGGATTTTTTTACCCACAAAGTTTTGTCATCTCCAATCCGTTGGCATCGGAATTATTCATCTCTCTCTTCCCTTTCTCTGTATCCTCTGTGTTCTCTGCGGTTTAATCATTCCGATACCACCCGAATGGATATCACTCATCAATGCAGGCTATTTCAAGGATTTCTGACGCATTAGGAGCATCTGGTAGAGCCGGCGCCACCTTTTTAACCACGCCCCAAATGGATACTTGCTTGCTGACAGGATTCGGGGAAAGGCAAAAATTTTAGACCACAGTTCAAACTGCCAGATTGATTGAAGTAAACCTCAAACCTCAAACTCAACTCAACTAACGCTCACAAGCTTGTCCTTGGTAATTTTGTTTAGCTCAACCGTGAGCGTTTTTACAGATTTGATTGGCATGGGGAATATTTCATGCCTATCTTTTATAAAATAAAGTTAGTTAGCAGAAATAGTAAGACTGGAAAAATGTGCCGATGGTGATTACGCTCAATTTTGCATACAGGTAGACCGAAGCCAAGTGATATAAATCATGGTAATCCTATTGTATGAGAGATATAATTAAAATAACTTGACACTGATTAAAATGGCAGGGCTGTTGAGAAGTCACGCTTTTTTTGTAAGGAACATCTGAGATTAAATTAACCCCACACACTTGTATCAATGCGTGTTAATGACTCAGCAAATAGACCAAAATCTAAAGTAATTTTAGGTCAACGCTATCTCAAAACAAGTATACAAGCAAAAACAACCAAAATATTAAGTCTGGTTTGAAAAGGGCGGTTTCATAATTTGAGCTACAAAGTAGATTAAACTAAATATAGTTAATCAATAGCACGGCCGATAGAGCGAAAATAGTAGATATTAACTCTAAAAAGCTTCAGGCTTGACAGAAGCAATAGGAATAGGTAGGTATGGCTAGCATAACAAATATTTTTCGAGGATATCAGATTAACGAGCAAATATACGCAGGCAATCGAACTCTAGTTTATCGTGCCCGTCGGTCTTCCGATCAGCAGCCCGTAGTGATAAAACTGCTGCGAAATGACTTTCCCCGCTTCCACGAACTGGTTCACTTCCGCAATCAGTTTGTCATTACTAAAAACTTAGAGATACCCGGCACTGTCAAGGCATACAGCCTGGAGACTTACCATAACCAGTATGCTCTGGTGATGGAAGACTTTGGCGGAATTTCCTTATGTAGCTACCTCGCTAGTCTGGTGTTCGCCAGCAACGAACCTCTGGAAGGGTTGCCCATTAACGAGTTTCTTCCCATTGCCATTCAAATTGCCAACTCCCTCGATGGACTTTATCGCCACCACGTTATCCATAAAGACCTCAAACCCGCCAATATTCTAATTAACCCTGTCAGCAAACAAGTTAAGCTGATTGACTTCAGCATCGCTTCCCTGTTGCCGCGCCAAACCCAAGAAATTCAAAATCCCAACCTCCTTGAAGGCACTTTAGCTTACATATCTCCCGAACAAACTGGGCGAATGAACCGAGGCATTGATTACCGCACAGATTTCTACTCTCTGGGAGTTACATTCTACGAACTGCTGACGAGACAGTTGCCTTTCCAAAGCGAAGATCCGATAGAGTTAGTACACTGTCACCTTGCCAAGCAGCCTATTCCAGTCCATCACCTGAACACAAGCGTTCCATTGGTGCTGTCTGAAATTGTTAGCAAACTGATGGCGAAGAATGCTGAAGATAGGTATCAAAGTGCTCTAGGACTCAAGTTTGATTTGGAAACTTGTTTGTACCAGTGGCAAAAAACTGGAGAAATCGCCTCATTTAAACTAGGGCAGCGAGATTTGTGCGATCGCTTCATCATTCCCGAAAAATTATATGGTAGAGAGAACGAAGTATTCTCCCTACTGGCAGCCTTCGATCGCGTGAGTGCAGGAAGCGCGGAAATGATGCTGGTGGCTGGCTTCTCAGGTATTGGCAAAACCGCCGTCGTCAACGAAGTTCACAAACCGATTGTCGCAGCTAGAGGCTACTTCATCAAAGGCAAATTCGACCAATTTGGACGCACCCAACCATTCTCAGCTTTTGTACAAGCTTTTCGCGATTTAATGAAGCAATTGCTGAGCGAAACAGATGCTAAACTTGAACAGTGGAAGACTCAAATCCTGGCAGCATTGGGCGAGAATGCTCAGGTAATCGTTGAGGTAATTCCTGAACTAGAAGGGATTATCGGAGAGCAACCACCCGCACCAGAACTTTCGGGCAGTGCGGCCCACAATCGCTTCAATCGGTTACTTGAGAACTTCATTCAACTCTTCACAACCAAAGAACATCCCCTCGTCATTTTCTTAGATGACTTGCAATGGGCAGACTCAGCCTCATTAAAGTTGATTCAACTTTTGACGAGCGATCGCGATCGGCGGTATCTCTTTTTAATTGGAGCGTATCGAGATAACGAAGTCAGTCCGGTACACCCTTTAGTGTTGACATTATCCCACATTCAACAAACGGGAGCTACTGTAAACACAATTACCCTCGCGCCGCTCGATCGCTCGGAGTTGAATTGTCTGATTGCCGATACCTTAGCTTGTTCTACAGCATTGGCTCTGCCTTTGACAGAACTCGTTTATCAGAAAACCCAAGGCAATCCCTTTTTCAGCACACAATTCCTCAAATCTTTGCATGAAGATGGGATAATTGAATTTAATTTTGAAGCTCGGTATTGGCAGTGCGATATCGCTAGAGTGCGAACCTTGGCACTAACGGATGATGTAGTAGAATTCATGGCACTTCAGTTGCGAAAGTTGCCAATCAGGACACAGGAAGTTTTAAAGTTAGCTGCTTGTATTGGCAATCAGTTCGATTTGGCTACCTTAGCAATTGTTGATGAAAATTCGCAAACAGCCACAGCAACAGCTTTGTGGAAAGCACTGCAAGAAGGGTTGATTTTACCAGTTAGCGATGTTTATAAATTTTATCAACAATGTAGTAAAGACTTAGCTGAACCAGCCGGCAGGCAAGAGACCACTGACTTATTAACGAGCAATGAACAATTAGCGAAATACAAGTTTTTGCATGACCGCGTACAACAGGCTGCCTATTCTCTCATTCCCGAAGACCAAAAACGCTCGACCCATTTAAAGATAGGGCAACTGCTGTTTAAGGAAACATCGGAAGTCGAGCGGGAAGAAAGAATTTTTGAAATGGTCAACCATTTGAATATGGCGATTAAGCTGGTTAGCGATCGCGTGCAACGGGAAGAATTTGCCCAGTTAAATCTAGTAGCTGGACAAAAAGCAAAAGCCGCAACAGCGTATGCGACAGCCTTTGAGTGCTTGAGTAACGGAATTGAATTATTAGCAATGGATTGTTGGGACAGCCAGTACCAACTCACCTTAAACCTATATGAGGAAGCAGTTGAAGCGGCATTCCTGAGCGGTGAATTTGAACAAATGGATCGATGGGTGCAAATCGTGTTGCAGCAAGCCCGAACCTCTCTGGATACTGTGAAAGTTTATACAGTGCGAATTCAAAGTTACATCGCTCAGAATAATTTACCCTTAGCAGAACAGACGGCGCTGATTGTTCTCAAACAACTGGGCGTGGAATTTCCAGAGAATCCCAGCCCGGAAAAGGTTCAGCAAACCCAGGATGAAACAAAACGCAAGTTCGCCAGCCACACGTTGGAAGAATTGATTAATCTTCCAGAGATGACCGACTCCTATTATCTAGCAGCCCTGCGAATTTTAGGCACGGTTGTGTCGGCTTCTTATCAGTCTGCATCTAAATTATTCCCGCTGATTGTTTGCAAGCCAATAGAACTATCTCTCACTTATGGAAATGCACCTACATCTGCTTTTAGTTATGCTTGGTATGGTTTAATTCATGCAGGAACAGGAGGGGATATTGATATCGGCTATCAATCAGGTGAGGTAGCTTTAGGTCTGCTAGATAATGTGAAAAGCAAAGAGTTAAAAACTAAAACCTACAATCTTGTTTATGGCTATGTCCGGCATTGGAAACGCTACCCCCAAGATTCTTTGCCATTTTTATTAGAAGCCCATCAAATTGCCCTAGAAGCAGGAGAATTAGAATATGCTGCCTATGGACTTTACAATTATACGGCGCTTTCTTTCTCTATGGGCAGAGACTTGGCGGAAATGGAGCGGGAGACAGAAACCTTCGATCGCGCTATTCATCAGATTCGTCAGGGAAACGCACTCAGTTTCGTGAAAATTTTTCGGCAGGCTGTTTTGAACTTGCGAGGCAAAACCGATAACCCCTGCCGTTTGGTTGGGGAAGCTTATGATGAAGACATCATGATACCGCAGCATCAAGCTAATAACGTGCAGTATGCGATTTGCAGCGTTTATCTCAACAAGTTGATTCTCGGTTATTTGTTTGAAAACTATCAACAAGCGCTGGAAAATGCCGTGCTAGCAGAGCAATATTCGGATGCTCTAACCGCAGGGCTTCAGTATTCGCTGATTTATTTCTATGGGTCTCTAACGTACTTAGCGGTGTATGCCGAGGCTGATGTGGAAAAACAAGCTGCACTCCTAGAAAAAGTAGCAGTAAATCAGGCAAAAAGCAAGCGATGGGCGGAGTATGCCCCTATGAATCACTTGCATAAGTTCTATTTGGTCGAGGCAGAGCGATATCGCGTTTTAGGACAGCAAGTTGAGGCGATGGATTTTTACGATCGCGCGATCGCTCTGGCTAAAGAAAACAAATACCTCAATGAAGAAGCTTTGGCAAATGAGCTGGCTGCAAAATTTTATTTACAATGGGGTAAAGAAAAAATTGCTCAACTTTATCTAATTGATGCCTACTATGCCTACTCTCGTTGGGGAGCTAAAGCGAAGATTGACGACATAGAACAACGCTATTCTCAATTGCTTGCTCCTATTTTGCAACATAATCAAGTTCGTTTTTTCGATGCAGTGACTACCTCCCATGACACCTCATCTTCTAGCAAAAACCAAACAATTACTGGAAGTACGAGTACCACAGTAATAGATTTACCAACGGTTATCAAAGCTTATCAAGCTTTGTCTAGCGAAATTAAGCTGGAACAATTGCTCACTACCCTGATGGAAGTAGCGATTCAGAATGCAGGGGCTCAAACAGGAGTATTGATTTTGAAAGAAGAGGACAACTGGACAATCGCCGTCCACTGTAGCCCTCGCCAAGGCTGTCTTCTGCAAGAAACTATTGGGATAGAGGAGAGCGAAGCAATTCCTCAGACTGTGATTAATTACGTCAAACGCACGCAAAAAACTTTAGTTTTCGATGATGTCAAGACTGAATTAATATTTACTTCTGACCCCTATATCAAGCAGCACCAACCTAAGAGCATCCTATGTACTCCGATTACCCATCAAGGCAAAATGATGGCAATTCTGTATTTGGAAAATAATCTGACGACGGGGGCATTCACTGGCGATCGCGTCGCTCTGCTTAACATCCTCTGCTCCCAAGCTGCCATCTCGCTGGAAAACGCCCGCTTATATCAGCAATCTCAACAGCTTTATCAAAAATCTCAGGATTATGCCCAAAAACTGGAGCAGTCTATCCAGGCTCTCAAACAGATGCAACTGCAATTGGTGCAGGGTGAGAAAATGTCTGCTCTGGGAAATTTAGTCGCTGGTGTAGCCCACGAAATTAACAATCCCGTAGGCTTTATCGCCGGCAACTTGCAACCTGCTCAAGACTACGTGGGGGATTTATTCAATTTGATTGATTTGTATCAAGAAAAATTTCCAAATCCGGGAGGGGAAATAGAAGCAGAAATAGAGGATATGGACTTGGAGTATTTGCGAGAAGATTTGCCCAAATTGATTGGCTCGATGAAGGAAGGAGTTGAGCGCATTCGCAATATCAGTACGAGTTTGAGAACGTTTTCTAGGGCGGATAGCGATCGACCAGTTTCTTTCAATATTCATGATGGACTCGAAAGCACTCTGCTAATTCTCAAGCACCGTTTAAAAGCCAGCGAGTTCCGCCCTGCCATTGAAATTGTGAGAGAATATGGTAACTTGCCCCTAGTAAAATGCTTTCCCGGACAGTTGAACCAGGTATTTATGAACGTACTCGCTAATGCCATTGACGCTCTGGAGGAGTCAAATAAGGGGCGGAGTTTTAGTGAAATTAAAGCCCTGCCTAATCAAATCACGGTTCAAACTGTTCTGAGTGAAGACAACAATCAGGTTTTGATTCGCATTAAGGATAATGGAGTAGGGATGTCGCCCGAAGTCAAGGAAAACATCTTTAACCACTTATTTACAACCAAGCCTGTGGGTCAAGGCACTGGATTAGGATTGTCGATCGCCCATCAAATTGTTGTGGAAAAACATGGAGGTACGTTACTCGTGAATTCTTCTTTGGGGCAGGGTTCGGAGTTTGTGATTGGTATTCCGGGGTGAGCAGTTTGTAGTAGGGATCTAGCGTAATTATTGCGATCGCCAAAAATATCGGATTTAGTAAGAAGAAACATACGGATTTTCCGGGTTCCTAAATTCCCATGCGTTTAGAAGTGAAATTGTGAGTTGTAAGCTGTGAAACGTAATTTTTTCTATTGGCGTCTAATATTGTCAGTCTCGATTTTACCCGTACTGGCGATCGTCCCGTCTTTAGTGTGGAATCAACCCGCAAGAGCACAAGAGGGGGAGAGGGCTGGGTTGATTCATGCTTCGAGAGCCCGCCAGGGAATTCATTCCCTGGCTGATAGCGAAAGTCGGTTGAAACTCACATCTTGCACCATTCTCAAGAACAGGCAAGATGCCTGTTCCACAAAGAGTGAATTTTCTTGTGGAACAGGCATCTTGCCTGTTGCTAAACAAGTAATTGAAAATGGTGCAATA
>NZ_JAUBOZ010000014.1:100124-111295 GCF_036700475.1 Microcoleus sp. T2B6
GTTCCACAAAGAGTGAATTTTCTTGTGGAACAGGCATCTTGCCTGTTGCTAAACAAGTAATTGAAAATGGTGCAATATCTCAGTTAAAACTTGCATCTTGCACCATCCTCAAAAACGGGCAAGATGCCCGTTCCACAAAGAGTGAATTTTCTTGTGGAACAGGCATCTTGCCTGTTGCTAAACAAGTAATTGAAAATGGTGCAACATCTCAGTTAAAACTTGCATCTTGCACCATTCTCAAAAACGGGCAAGATGCCCGTTCCACAAAGAGTGAATTTTCTTGTGGAACAGGCATCTTGCCTGTTGCTAAACAAGTAATTGAAAATGGTGCAACATCTCAGTTAAAACTTGCATCTTGCACCATTCTCAAAAACGGGCAAGATGCCCGTTCCACAAAGAGTGAATTTTCTTGTGGAACAGGCATCTTGCCTGTTGCTAAACAAGTAATTGAAAATGGTGCAACATCTCAGTTAAAACTTGCATCTTGCACCATTCTCAAAAACGGGCAAGATGCCCGTTCCACAAAGAGTGAATTTTCTTGTGAAACAGGCATCTTGCCTGTTGCTAAACAAGTAATTGAAAATGGTGCAATATCTCAGTTAAAACCGACTGAAATATTGACAGATAGTCCTCTTGAGAGGACTTCAGCTATGAGACAGGGAATTCATTCCCTGTCGGACTATAGGTTTTTGGCTCAATCTGTACCGCCATCTTCGATAATCAAACAAGGCCGCCAAGTGTCCCTAAACGGCCGCATTCTCCCCCTAAGTTGGACTCAGCAGCCGGCAAACAGCACTTCTGGGAATTTCCGAACTTGGATTGCTGACGTTGGATTGATGCAAGGTGCGGGAGTGGATTTGCTTAGCAGCGCCGACAGTATCAAACAACCGGTGCAGTGGTTTTCGGTATCTTTAATCGGCGCTCAAAGCTTAGCAGCGCGGGCAACAGGCTCGTATCGTTACTTAGATGTTACCGATTTTGCTAGACTTGCGGGCTGGGAGATATCTGCTGATGGGAATATTCTAAAAATTACTTCTCAAACTGCAAGTGTTACCGGAATTCGGCAAGCAGAAATAGAATCGGGCGATCGCATTGTAGTAGATATCGATCGACCAACCCCTTGGCAAGTCAACTTTGTCGATAAACCAATCCCGTCGCCGACACCCACACCCAACCCCCCGGACGACCCCACAAAGCCCGCTATCCCAATCCCAAGCCTCCGCACAGCGCCAAACCTCGAAACACCAGACGACCCGACCAAACCCGCTCTCCCGCTGCAAATAACGCCCGCAGCGCCGATCGCCGGTCAAGAATGGTCGATCGCGATCGATGCCAAAGTCGCACCCGCCATAATTCAGCAGACTTTCTCAACCAGCAAACAATTGCTATCACTAAAAGTCGAACCTGACGGCGTTCAAACCAAAGTCAAAGTGACGATTCCTTTGGGTTGGCGGCCGCAAGTTTTCACCCTGGGAAATCCCAATCGATTAGTTATCGACATTCGCCCAGATTCGTTAGTAGAAAAAAACATTGTTTGGGCTCCCGGTGTGCAGTGGCGGCAGCAGTATCAGAATTTAGGAACCGCGCGTTTTCCAGTAGTTTGGTTAGAAGTTAATCCGCGTCAAGCTGGTGTAAAAATTAGACCAATTCTCAGCAATCCGCCTGCCGATCAAGGCACTGCACCTTTATTGCAAACAGCAGAAGTTTCGGGTGCGGCGGCGGCGATTAATGCAGGTTTTTTCAATCGAATTAATCGCTTAGCTTTAGGGGCAATTCGGCGGGAAAATAAATGGCTTTCCGGGCCGATATTGAACCGGGGGGCGATCGCATGGAACGATCGGGGAGAATTTGCGATCGATCGTTTAACTTTGCAAGAAACTGCGATCACTTCGGCAAATCAAATTTTGCCGATTTCTCATCTCAATAGTGCCTACGTACAACCGGGAATCGGTCGCTACAATTCTGATTGGGGAACAACTTATACTCCGTTGTCTGGCAATGAAATAGTTGTGACAGTTGCGGGCGAGCGAGTTGTCAGCCAATCCCCCGGAGGTGCGGCGGGAACAACAACTTTTCCCATTCCAGCTAACGGTTATATTTTGGCTTTGCGTGCCGATTTGTTTCCTGCATCTGAACTCTCCATCGGCACTTTATTGCGTTTAGAAACTAACACTTTTCCTGCTGATTTCAACCGTTTTCCGTACATTCTGGGCGGCGGGCCGGTATTGGTACAAAACAGTCAAGTTGTGCTGGATGCTAAGGCAGAAGGGTTTAGCGATGCCTATGTTAGACAGACAGCAATTAGAAGTGCGATCGGGCGAACTGCTGCGGGGAATTTGCTGATTGTAGCGGTGCACAATCGTGCGGGCGGGGCGGGGCCAAATTTCGCAGAACTGGCGCAGATATTGCAGCAAATGGGTGCTGTGGAGGCTTTAAATTTGGATGGGGGAAGTTCGACGAGTTTGTATTTGGGAGGTAGTTTGCTCGATCGACCTCCGTCTACTGCTGCGAGAGTTCATAATGCGATCGGTATTTTCATTCAACCATAAACCGTCACCTTAAATTGTAGGGTGCGTCAGCGTCCGTTATCTTCTCAAAAATTGAGAATCTCCCCACTGACGCACCTTACAAACTCTTGTTCTCCCGTTATTAAAGGGGCTAGGGCAGGGGGGGAGTAGAAGTTTTTATAATCCAAAATCGCAAATCGAGTGGCTTGTTTGTATGTGATGATAACGGGATATTCCCCGCGCAATTTGCAGGAGCAAGACCTGTTTTTGGCGGTTTTACAAAATGATGCGGTTCCTGTGCGCGATCGCACTTCTGCGATTCCTCAACCGCTAGCTACAGTTATCGATCGCGCTTTAATTGACAATCCTGATATTTATTATCAAAGTGCAGCGGAATTTAAACAAGCCCTATTCAATAGTATATGATAATTGATTTCATATTGACACTGTAACTTTTTTATTGCAAGAGGTAGATTGAGATTTACAGTTGGGTGGGGGCGGGTTTATGAGATTATTGGTCTTAGGCTGAGATTTTGGGTAAAACCCGCCCCTACAGAATGTTGTTATCATTGTGGATTGGACTCTCGCATTCGGATCTAAAAGTCTTGGGTTAGCCTCAAAATCTCTCGCCCGAATGCGAGAACCCCTACAATCTTCACACAACTCAATCTGCCATCACAGACAACACATACTCTCCTTGATTTACTGACTGATTTGTCGAAACATCAAAAATGAAAACATCCGACTCAGCACAAACATCAACCAAACTCGGAAATTCCCCATTCTTATTAAAGCTGAGAATTTGATAAAGCCGATCGCCCTTTTTGACATAACTCCCCAATTGCACTCGATTTTGAATCATCCCGCCCGCCGGCGCGTAGTATTTGAACACTGAATTCTTGGGGGTAAAAATAACGTGATGATTCGCAGTTTTCGGGAGAGGAAATCCATCTATTTTCAATAAACCCTTACTGGCTAAGTAATTTTTGATGCCCCGCAAGCCATTCGCCACAGACTCGGGATTCATTTCCATCCCCGAACCTAATTCTAAAGTCCAAGCTTCCACGTCAAATTGAATCGCACTTCCCAACTCTGCTAAAATCTTCTCCAAAGCCAGCCAAGGCTTGAGAAACGCCTCGTCAAAAGCATCGCCGTCGTACTCGTTCATCAAGATAGCCCGATCGAGCAAAAAAGCTTTCGCACTCTCCTCGCGGGAATTAAAACAGTAAAGGTAATCTAAACTTTGATTCGTAGAACTGTGCAAATCCAGCACGTAGTCAGCATCCAAACACAAAGATTGTAGCTGATATCGGTAAAGTTCGCTGTAGGGGCGGCAACTAGGAGCGTTAATTTTTGCCAACTCTTTCGCAAAACTCAAAGCAATCGCTTTTCTGTAATTAACTTTGACAGTATCGGCATCGAGATGAAGGTGAGAATTAGCAAAACCCAGAATATCTTCCCCTTGTTTTTCAAAATCCCAGAAAATCCGGTTCCAATTTACCCCATCATAAAGATTGAAGCGACCAGGAGAAAAATGGTGCGATCGCTGACTGACACCTACAGGATTACAAACAGGAACTAGCCAAATTTCCCCGCTTAACTGGCTGCTGTCCAAAGACATTAAAAACTCAATTAATTGGTAAATCACAGCATTACCGCTAATCTCAGCGCCGTGGAGGTTAGATTGGAGATAAGCTTTTTTGCCGGGAATCGCACCTTGGAACTGATAGACTTGCAGTGAAAGCCGATCGCCCGAAGCAAGCTGCACCACAGGAATAGTCGAAATAACAGGAATCATAGAAGGAAACTTGGGGCATGGGGCATGGGGCATGGGGCATGGGGCATGGGGCATGGGGCATGGGGCATGGGGCATGGGGCATGGGGCATTGGTAACGGGTAATTGTTACTAATGACTAATGACTAATGACTAATGACTAATGACTAATGACTAATGACTTCATAGCCGATTTGCGGGCGTTGGTCTAAAATCAATACAGTCCTCTGCTGACTTGCTTTCAGCAAGATTTAAGCATACTTACCCTGCAACCTTATAATAATCCTTGTGCCAGACACTGCCCAGAACCGCCCAGAGCTGGATCTGAAGACCATATTTCCCTTCGAGCTAGATAACTTTCAGAGAGAGGCGATCGCCGCCCTCGATGCAGGTAAATCGGTTGTCGTGTGCGCTCCCACAGGCTCTGGGAAAACGTTAATCGGGGAATACGCCATCCATCAAGCACTCTCCAGAGGGCGGCGCGTCTTCTACACCACTCCCCTCAAAGCACTCTCTAACCAAAAGCTGCGCGACTTCCGCAGTCAATTTGGAGACGACAGCGTAGGTTTGCTGACGGGCGACATCTCCGTCAATCGAGATGCGCCGATTTTGGTGATGACTACCGAAATATTTCGGAATATGCTCTACGGTACGCCGATCGGAGAAGTCGGTACTTCCCTCACCGGAGTCGAAACCGTGGTGCTCGACGAGTGTCACTACATGAACGATCGCCAGCGTGGTACCGTCTGGGAAGAATCCATCATCTACTGTTCGAGCGAAATTCAACTACTCGCCCTCTCAGCAACCGTTGCCAATAGCGACCAACTCACAGACTGGATTAACAAAGTCCACGGGCCCACAGAGCTCGTCTACTCAGACTTTCGGCCAGTACCGCTGCAATTCCACTTCGCCAACCAAAAAGGGATATTTCCCCTGCTAGACGAGACCGGCAAAAGAGCCAATGTCCGGTTAGTCCCCAAAAAGAAGGGGCAAAAAGTAGAAAGAGGCAGCATCCCCACTCCAAGTTTGACCGATGTTTTGGCGCGGTTGGACGATCGAGATATGCTACCAGCAATTTACTTCATCTTCAGCCGTCGCGGGTGCGACCAAGCAGTCGCAGAAGTCGGCAATTTCTCCCTAGTTAACGAAGCCGAAACAGCCGAACTCAAACGCATCATTGACGATTTTTTACAGCGAAACCCAGAAGCAGAACGCTTCGGTCAAAAAGAAGCACTTTTAAAAGGCATCGCCGCCCACCACGCAGGCATTTTGCCCGCTTGGAAAGGTTTAGTAGAAGAACTTTTTGGCAGAGGTTTGATAAAAGTCGTATTTGCCACCGAAACCCTAGCAGCCGGGATTAATATGCCCGCCCGCACCACAGTCATTTCCACCCTGTCCAAGCGCACCGACAAGGGACACCGACTGCTAAACGCTTCAGAATTCCTGCAAATGGCCGGTCGGGCGGGTCGGCGGGGCATGGACAAGCTGGGGCACGTGGTCGCAGTTCAGACGCGCTTTGAAGGCGCAAAAGAAGCCTCGTATTTGGCAACAGCCAAAGCCGACCCCCTCGCCAGTCAGTTTACTCCCAGCTACGGCATGGTGCTGAATTTGCTGCAAACTCACACTCTCGACGAAGCTCAAGAGTTGGTAGAGCGGAGTTTTGGTCAATACCTGTCTACCTTGTACTTGCAGCCGCAGCAAGAAGAATTAGACCGATTGCAAACAGAATTGGCGGTGCTTGAACAGTCCCTGGCGGCCGGAGGAAATGTCTCCACCCTGGAAAAAGAGCTCGCTCATTACGAAAAATTGCAGGGAAGACTCAAAGAAGACAAACGTTTGCTGAAAACTCTATTGCAGCAAGCTGAAGAAGCCAGATTTAAGGAGATGTCCGTAGCTGTGGCTTTTGCAGTGCTCGGCACGGTTCTGAGTCTCAAAGGCAAGCACGTTCCGACAGCTAAACGATCGCACACAAATCCTGTACCCGCCGTATTGGTTGCCAAAATCCCAGGTTCCGGCCAAGCACCAAATTTGGTGTGCTTGGGCAAAGATAACCGCTGGTATGTCGTCGCCATTAGCGATGTCGCGAGTCTGCACGCCGAATTACCCCGCTTGACCGTTGCAGATACCTTGAACCCGCCGTCGGAAATGCTCCTGAGACTCGGCCAATGCCGCTTGGCAAATGAAGAAACTGCTTCAATTGCTGCATCGATCCCAGAATTGCCCGCACCAGAACCGAGCCCAGAGGCGATCGAGCAACAGCGGAAAATCGCAGCCGTAGAAGCTAAGCTAGAAATTCACCCGGTTCTAGAATGGGGCAATCCCGGTACTTTGCTCAAACGCCAGCGCCGCCGGGAAGAATTGAAAAAAGAAATCCGCAAAAGCGAACAAGAGTTAGAAAAGCAACGAGCTCGCTACTGGGAGCAATTTCTCAACTTAATCGACATCTTGCTGAATTTTGGCTGCTTGGAAAGAGTAGTTTCGGCAACTGGAAACCGAGATGACTCCTCCGACAGGTTGGTACCCACAATCTTGGGCCAAGCTTGCGCCGCCATTCGTGGCGATAACGAACTGTGGCTGGGTTTGTCCCTGATGTCTGCAGAGTTTGACGAACTCGACCCCCACCACCTCGCTGCTGCTTGCGCGGCCTTAGTTACAGAAGTTTCCAGGCCCGACAGTTGGACTCACTACTCGCTGTCGCCGGAAGTTTTGGCACCTTTGGACAATCTACAAAAAGGCCTGCGCCGCCGATTGTTTCAAGTGCAGTACCGCCACGAAGCTGCAATCCCGATTTGGCTGGAACGGGATTTAGTGACTTTGGTTGAGCAGTGGGCTCTGGGTGTTGAATGGCTGGAACTGATTAGCCATACGAGTTTGGATGAAGGGGATGTGGTGCGGATTTTGCGCCGGACTTTGGATTTCTTGTCTCAGATTCCTCATGTTCCTCATGTTTCGGATGCTTTGCGGAGGAATGCTTGTCGGGCGATGCAGTTAATCGATCGATTCCCGGTGAATGAAGCTGCAACTTAGAAAATTGTTGACAGTTGACAGTTGACAGTTGGCTGTTGACAGTTGGCTGTAAGCATTAGGGTCAAGTTAAGCCTGAAACCATTTCTAAATCAGGGTTGTAGCCGAGTCTAGATCCCCCTAAATCCCCCTGATTGTTGGGGAGTAGGGGTTGACTTTGAGCAGACTCCTGTCCCACCCCCTACTCCCCTTATTAAGGGGGGTTAGGGGGGATCTAGACTTCGCTACAAACAAGAGAGACGGTCGGTTTAACGTGTTTGTTGACACCAACGGGCTGTCAACTGTCCCGCATCTAAATTGTATTTTTGGTTTTTCAAGCAAATGCACCCACATTTTAATCGAAAATCCAAAATCTAAAATCTAAAATCGATCGATCGCACTTTTTCCTGATTCAGGTTGCAGAACAGGATAGAAAATTGTATGGTGCGGATCGAGCGCTCGCTCTTAATTGTTATTAAATTTTTCTTTAGCGCTGTGGTGAGTAATTCTCATATTTATGCAACAAATCAAAAATCCCGATCAAATGCCTGATGCCTGCTCCCAGGCTAAAAAAAATCGCTTTTTCACTTTCTTGCAAAGAGTCTTAATTGGAACTCTAGCGAGTACATTACTCAATCTCTTCATCCTATTTCCCTCTCCGAGTTTCGCAGAAGTAGTTCTGGGCGTTGTTCGCAGTTCCGAGAATTCTCCCGACTGGGTAAAGATTACCACGCGCCTCTGGGAAAGCGGCATTGCTTACAAACCAATCAATCTCGAAGAAATCAAAAATTTGGCGGATTTAACAGGCGTTAACGTGCTGTTTTTACCCAACATTGAAACTTTGAGTCCGACGCAAATTAAAGTTTTAGAAGCTTGGGTCTCCCAGGGCGGCCGCTTGATTGCTTCGGGCCCAGTCGGCCGCAGTTCCCCGGCTTTGGTGCGCCAATCTTTGCGATCGCTCCTTGGGGCCTATTGGGCTTTTCCGTTAACCCAACCGGCGACGCCGCAACCGCGCAGCCGCTGTCGGGATCTCGCTTGCACTACTTCTAGCAGTTGGATGCCCCCAGAACAAAAAAATGCCTCAGTCCAAGGCGGTGTCTTGATTCCGGCTGATGCAAACAGTCAAACTATTGCTACTTGGAAAGATAGTTCCGGTTCCTCCGCAGCCATCGCCACGGATCGCGCTACCTATCTCGGCTGGCGCTGGGGTAGCGACGGTTCGGCAAATGTAGATAAGGCTTGGCTGCAAGCCTCGATCGCCCGCTGGGGAGGCACAATCGCTTCGCAGCCTGTAGCGCCACCCACTGCTGCCGGGATCCCACTGCCAAGTCCCCCCTCCAGAGTCAGTAGAAACAGCCCTAGTTTGCCGCGTAGTACCCCGCTGAGCCGACTTTCTCCCTCTGGCTCGCTTCCCGATCCAGTACCTGCAACTTTTACAGACCCTTCGGATCAGGCGGCGCCGGCGGGTTTGGACGTGCAGCCCAATTCCAATAAGCCGATCGTCAGCATTGAAGCGTACTTGATGCGCCAAGAACTCACTAACCTCCTCGGCCGGTTTGAAAGCGCCTTGACAGCATCTAATTCAGCCAATACCGCCATCAATCTTAATGCTGCTACCTCCCCTCAACTGCTGGCTGCAGAACAGGGCGGTGGCGGCCCGGCAGCCAGCCGCACCCCTGTTCTGCAAGCGATCAGGGGACGGGCGATCGCCCAAGCGCGGCAGGTTCTGCAAACTTTCGACCAACTCCTGCAAGAGCAAAACTACGCGGAGGCGAGATCGCAGTGGGTGGAAGCGCGGCAGTTGCTGTGGGAAAATTACCCGAAGGAAGGACAGCGCGTTGGGGCGGAAATTCGCGCGGTTTGGCTCGATCGCGGGACGATCGTCGCAGCGCGATCTGAACAGGGTTTGGCGGCAGTGTTCGATCGACTCGCCGCCGCCGGTATCAATACTGTTTTCTTTGAAACATTGAATGCCGGATATCCCATTTATCCCAGTCAAGTTGCACCGCAACAAAATCCCCTGACTGTTGGCTGGGACCCGCTAGCATCTGCGGTTAAATTAGCCCACGAGCGAGGCATGGAACTGCACGCTTGGGTTTGGGTTTTTGCCACAGGAAATAAGCGCCACAATACTTTAATTGGCCAGCCTAGTTCTTATCCTGGGCCGGTGCTTTCCGCTTATCCAGATTGGGCAAATATTGACAATAAAGGACGCAGGCAAAATCCTAACGATGGTAAATTTTATCTCGATCCGGCGAACCCGGAAGCGCGGAATTATTTGCTGCGAATTGTCAGCGAAATTGCCAATAACTACAAAGTAGATGGGGTGCAATTAGACTATATTCGCTATCCTTTTCAAGATGACAATGCGAATTTTACTTACGGTTACGGTATTGCGGGAAGGCAGCAATTTAAGCAGTTGACTGGTGCTGATCCGGTGAATATTTCCCCCAGGGACGGCAGTTTATGGCGGCAGTGGGTTGAGTTTAAAACTAATCAAATTAATAGTTTTGTAGCTGAAGTTTCTCAGCTTTTGCGGCAGAATTATCCGCGCACTATTCTGTCGGTGGCGGTGTTTCCTCACCCGGAAAGTCAGCGGATTTACAAAATTCAGCAAAATTGGGAAGTTTGGGCTCGTCAAGGTATTGTAGATTTGATTGTGCCGATGACTTATGCTTTGGATACGAACCGACTTCAGCGCATTACGGAACCGCTGGTAAAGGAACAAATGCTCGGTTCGGCTTTGATTTCTCCGTCGGTTAAGTTGTTGACTCTCCCGGAAGTTGTGGCGATCGACCAAATTCAAGCTTTGCGCGATTTGCCGACTGGGGGCTATGCTATTTTTGCGGTGGAAAGTATCAGCAGCGGGATGCAGGGGTTTTTTAACCGCACTCAAGGCACGCCAGTGCGTTCCACTTCTGCTGCAGAGCCGATTCCTTACCGACAGCCGTTTGCGGCGGCGGCTTCGCGGTATACTGCTCTCAAGCAGGAATGGAGTTTTTTGTTGGCTAACAATCAGTTGCGGGTGTCGGAATCTGAACTAAAAGTTTTGCAAAGTCGAGCCGATGAATTGGCGCAAGCTTTGAGCAAGTTGGCGGCAAATCCTTCGAGAGAAAGTTTAGCAACTGCTAAAAGATTGTTGGGGAGTTTTCAATCTCAATTTCAATCTTCGATGCGCTTGCATTCTGCAGAAAATAGCTATCAGGTGCAAACTTGGCAAAATCGTTTGGAGAGTTTGAATATGCTTTTACGTTACGGCGAAAGGATGGAGTTGAATCGCAGGTAAATATAGATTTTTCGGGTGTGTGCTGCTGTGGATAGTGCGATCGTGCTAACATTTGGGCGATCGTACTCTAATTAAGTTAGTTCACGATCCACGGGTAATCCTCACCTTGGTTTTTTCACAGCAATACTTGGTTCGAGCTCGCAGATTCAGTAAAAAACCCGGTGGTTGAGCGAACCCGAAACCCCCTGTCTTGAGTCGAAGTGCGATCGCGAACTTTAAGTTTGTAAGTAGGTCATCGCCAAATAACCATAGTATCTTATCAGGGAGGGTTGAGTTAAGATCCACGATCGAAGCGAGTAGATGAGTCCTCTCACCCGCCCGAACCATGTAATGTTTATTTGCACCTACTTACTTAGTGAGGACGGAAGTCCTCAAAACTCTTAAACGTCGAACTCAAACAATTTGATAATGAGTGATATCGTTTCCCGTTGCATCGGATAAGAGTCAACCATTGAGTTTTCCGACACCGAGTCAACAGTCAACAGTCAACAGTCAACAGTCAACCATTGAGTTTTTCGACACCAAGTCAACAGTCAACAGTCAACAGTCAACAGTCAACAGTCAACAGTCAACAGTCAACAGTCAACAGTCAACAGTCAAC
>NZ_JAUBOZ010000245.1:0-1328 GCF_036700475.1 Microcoleus sp. T2B6
AAAAAAGCCATTACTGAACGAGCTTGAAAACGACAGGTTTGAATCACACTCAGCAGATTAGCCGTTTCCTCAAATCGCTTCATCGAACGAGAGCCACCAGACACTTTCCGTTTCGTTACAGCTAGGCGTAGGGAACGTTCTGCTAAATTATTATCCGGAGGCACCGAGGGGTCATTCAGAAAATACCACCATTGTTCTGCCTTATCTCGTAAGGATTTGAGCAACAAACCTGCTGCATAACCAACTTGGTTCAACCAAGTAGCAAGGGCTTTATTCAATCGTATTTTGAAATCCTGGGCCCACGAGTCGTAGGTGAGTCGATCCTTCGTCTTGCGCCAGGCCTCATGGGAGCTAAAAGCTTCATCAATTAATGACAGAAATATTTGAGCGACTTCTGCATTATTATTGTTTCCCCCAAGTCCCAGCACTTTCTTAAAATGCCGCCGTAAATGAGCTAGACACTTCTGTTGGGCTGTGATTGTGCCACCATTATAAACACTGAAATCATCTGAGCTTAAGACGCCAGCAAATTCTGTACCCAGCATGGTTTCTAGTTCCACGCGTCCCCTTGTATCTGCGGCATGGAATAAACAGAATCCCTCTCCACTAGCTGTCCATAGCCATTCTTTGACTCCCATGACACACCACGGGGTTTCATCTACATGAACATTTGATTGCTCAGGGACCCATTTCCACAGTGCATTGAGGGCTGGCTTAACTGCTGCTGCTACTCGTTGATTGGTTTTTTGGAGTGTTCCCACTCCCACTTCTATCCTGCCGAGTTCCCACAATAATTCAGTCAGCTTGGCGTAGGAAAGATGCCCATAATTGCCCAGCCAGACGCAGAGGGCTTGGAGATTAACGCTCAAGTCTTGCCCTGGAACCACTCCCTGATGTGGTTCTCCTCTAACTACTGCACCACATTCGAGACATTTACACGATTGTGTCTGATATTCAACGACTTCAATTGGTTTCGCCACTAGACTTGCTACTTGCTGAGAGTGGATGTTGATTACTTCACTTAATTCTTGACTACCACAATTAAGACAGATGCTGGGTGAGCTAATTTCAGTTCTGTCTACTCGTCCAAACCCTTTTCGGGTTTTCCCCTCATGACCTGGTTGTCCACCTGGTTTCTTTTTTTGGTCTGCTTCTGGTTTGACTGTTGCTTTCTCTGGTTTTTGGATGAGATCCGTTGATGGAGGTTTTGATGAAGTCTGACTGGTGGTTCGATTTTTTCCCGTAGCAATGGCTAGTTTTTCTTGCAATTCTTCAATAATTTTTTGCAGCCCCAGTACCATTTCTACCAGTTCAGCTTGGCTCAACTG
>NZ_JAUBOZ010000246.1:0-1317 GCF_036700475.1 Microcoleus sp. T2B6
CCTTTCAGGGGTAGGTTTTTAAAATTTAAGCCGTAGAAAAGTGAGAACGGCTTGGCCAAGGTTCAGGAATAAAGCTACCAATCGGTAAAGGTTTGCCCAACAGCAAAGCTACTAAAATCGCTAAAAAACCGCGCCGGAAGCAACTTAAAAGACGGGGGGAAGTTTTTGACGTGGTGGTTCGCAATCTAGCTACATGGTGAGGCGACAAAGACTGCAAATCATTTTTAGGCAAATTGCTGTCAACTTCACCCCCAACACTCACTAACCAGAGAGTCGCTACAGCAATCGCTAACCACAGCCGCTCAGCGCGAGCTGGGTCAGTCATTTTGGTCTGATGCCATTGCCAACCCCCGCGTTTAGTATCTTTAAAACCACACTCAATCCAAGCTCGCATTCCATACCAACAACTTGTAGCCATCTCAGGAGACAAATCCGTCACAATTAACCAAGGGTCAGCATAGCCGACATCCCAACGGGCGATTAAAGTACATTTAATTGGCTTGTTTTTGAAACAAGTCACCCGGCCACACCAAGGCAGACTTCCCGGCTCTGAAACGGCTGTCTTCAAAGGGCGAAAATCCGACTGGCCCTCGGGACGAAATTGACCGCCTAGATTAACTCGTAAATAAGGATGCCATTCTAGTTCGACAATTTTGTCGTACAACCAGTCAGCATAGAGTCCTCGGTCAGCCGCTACAATGACCTTCCAATCTGAGGGGATACAACCCATGAAAACATCAAATAATTGCAGCCAGTAAGGCTGCCAAGCTCCTTTGGCAGTAGCTTCAACAATTTTCCAGGCCACTGGAATCGCACAACCTCGATACAAAACACTGATTGCTAAGACTGTGAAGCGTTGCCCCAAAGTGGTGGCATCCATCGCCAAGAAAAGCTGCTTATTCTCAGTGTCTTGCCACAGGCTTAAAATCCACTGCAACAGCGGGACAAAGCTTTGTGTAACGTCCAATTCTTGGCGACATTTTCCCGTTTTATCTTTTTTTCCCCAATACCATTCTCTCAATCGCTGCCGCATGGTGTTCTCTTTTGTCTCTAACAGATTCGCCAAAAAAGTGGCGACAGTGGTTAGGCCACAAGACTGCACCATTGCCATACCAAAGCTCCACATAGCTAAAACTCTGGCTTGCGGCTTGCTCAAATGAGGGAGTTTCCCCGCGACAAATCCTATCCAATTTTTTAAACTCTTTGGCGTACTCATAGGGTTTGCTCAGGTTGAGAATAGCTCCGGAGCTGTGTAAAACTCACTGTTTCTATACTATCCAATCCGGTGTCATCATTAAAAACCTACCCCTGAAAGCC
>NZ_JAUBOZ010000191.1:0-6866 GCF_036700475.1 Microcoleus sp. T2B6
TCCAAAAAGGACGGGCGGGACGCCCATCCCACAATAACAATTAAAATTGTAAGTTATTTAATTCGCGATCCTAAGCAGCTTTACAAGCTTGCTGCCGAATAGGAATTTCAATGACGAATTCTATTCCCTTTCCTAATCCAGGCTGGCAGTATAATCTGCCGCCATGCTTTTCAACGATAATTTGGTAACTAATAGATAACCCCAATCCAGTTCCTTTACCGATAGGTTTGGTGGTAAAAAAAGGGTCAAATATTTTCGGCTTTAAAGTTTCGCAAACTCCCCTACCGTTGTCACTAATATGAATAGCAACCCAATTCTCGTCAATTACTTTTGTAGAAATTTGAATACGGTTCGGGTGTTGTTGGATTTCTGCAAAAGAACGCTGCTGATTCGCTTCATCTAAAGCATCAATGGCATTGGAAATAATATTCATGAACACTTGATTTAATTGTCCGGCATGGCATTCTACTGGTGGAAGCTGACCGTACTTTTTTATTAGTTCAATCTCAGGATGCTCTGGTTTTGCTTTTAAACGATGATGCAGGATGGTGAGTGTACTATCAATTCCTTCATGAATATTTACAGCTTTCACCTCTGCCTCATCTAGGCGAGAAAAGATTCGCATAGACTTGACAATCTCCTGGATGCGCTGCGTTCCTAAGTTGATTGAGTTAAGAACTTTGATAAAATCTTCCTCCACAAATTCCAGTTCTATTTCATCCATTACGGCTTGAATCCGAGGGGTGGGATTTACATAATCTTCTTGATAGAGATGTATAATTTTTAGTAAGTTATGAGCGTACTCTTGGGCATAACCCAGATTGCCAGATATGAAATTTATAGGGTTGTTTATTTCATGAGCAATCCCAGCCGCCATTTGCCCTAAGCCGGACATTTTTTCGCTTTGGATTAACTTAAGCTGCATTTGTTGTAAATCTTCATAGGCTTGGCTGACTTCTAAAACTTTTTGCTCCAATAAGATATTTTTTTCTTCTAATTTGTCAGCTAGAACATGAAGCTTTAAATGCAGCTTGACGCGAGCTAATACTTCCTCCTGTTGGAAGGGTTTGGTAATATAATCTACAGCCCCAAGCTTAAACCCCTCAACTTTATTAGCCGTATCCGAGAGAGCAGTCATAAATATAATGGGAATCTGTTTAGTTTCTGGATTAGCCTGTAATCGACGACAGGTTTCAAATCCATCAATTTCTGGCATCATGACATCTAGCAAGATTAGATCCGGTAGAGCATATTTGACTCGCTCTAGTGCCATTTTGCCAGATTTTGCAACCCGAACTTCAAATCCTTCTTGGCTTAAGGCATCAGATAAAACACCCAAGTTAGCTGAATTGTCATCAACTATAAGAATCGTACCATTTGCTTGAATTTCTGAATTCATAAACCTTACTTGTAGGACTCAATAAACGTTAAAAGCTCTTCGTCTTGAAAGTCCTTTGCCATTTGATGCAATCTTTTAGCAAAGGGAATGTATTGGGGCTCTAGTTCTTCAAGTAATATCGCCTGCTTAACTATTTCTAGGAAATTTCCTTTCATAGCCAGCTCGTATAGCATTTCCATTTCTGTAGCAGGTGGGGCAATTAGCTCATCGGTGTCTGAGGATCTCGCCAGTGGCTCTTCATTAGCTTCATAAACCCATTCCAAATCAAGATACTGTTGTAAGTTTTGCAGGAGTTCAGTTGCTTGAATTGGTTTGGGAATAAAGGCGTTGCCTCCTGCCTCTAAACTTCTGTATTGATCGGTTTCAAATACGCTGGCAGAAGAGACAATAATCACGGTGTCTTTGAAATTTTCCGATTCTCGAACCCGCTTAATCACCTCGAAGCCATCGAGTTCGGGCATTAATAGGTCGGTAACAATTAAATCTGGCTGCACCTCTAGAATTTTTTCCCAGCCTTCAAGCCCATCGTTCGCTTCAAACACCTCAAAGCCGATCGGACTGAGCAAATTGTTAATTACCGAACGGTTAGCCCATTTGTCATCAATAACCACAATCTTAGGTTGGCGGTCTTTGATGCCGATAATCTGCCCGTGATGGTCGATTTGAGACGTTTTCACCCATTCATCGGCTTGAGGCAGACTAACATCAAACCAGAAAATACTGCCAACATTCATCTCACTTTGAACCTGAATGGTACTGCCCATTAGTTCTACAATCCTTTGGCTAATTGCCAATCCCAGCCCGGTGCCTTCCGTCTGCCGTCTGCGATCGCCTACCTGCTCGAAGGGCTGAAAGATAGCTTGGAGTTGCTCTTGGGCAATGCCGGTACCTGTATCGCGTATTTCAAAGCGAATTTTTCCTTCTGTGGCAAAACTGACTATAAAAGTGACACTGCCCTCATCCGTAAATTTAATAGCGTTGCTTAAAAGATTAATTAACACTTGTCGCAAGCGTTTTTCATCCGCATGAATGCCGATCGGCAGTTCGGGGCTTGAAGGAAAATGAAAGTGAATTCCCTTAATTTCAGCTCGGATGCGACACATCTCTGCTACACCTTGCAGGAACGCCGGGAAATGAAAATCGGTGGGCATTAGTTCCACTTTCTGTGCTTCAATCTTCGACAAATCGAGAATATCATTGATTAACGTCAGTAAATGCGAACCGCACTGATAAATGACATCAATGCGCGATCGCTCTTCTTCATTCAACACTTTGGAACGCTGAAGAATCTGCGCGTATCCCATGATGCCATTAAGCGGAGTCCGCAATTCGTGGCTCATGTTGGCAAGAAATTCACTTTTTGCGCGACTTGCGGCTTCTGCAGCTTCCCTGGCTTTTGCCTGTACGATTTCTGTTTGTTTGCGATCCTGGATATCGATGCAAGTGCCAACCCACTCCCGGATGCTGCCATCTTCATCGAGAAGTGGCACCCCTCTAGCTTGGAAATAACGATAGTTTCCATCCGTTCCGCGCATTCGATATTCCATCTCAAACAGGCTTCTCGTTTGCACTGCTTCCATCCACACCTGAACAGTTCGTTCCCGATCGTCCGGGTGGATTGTATCTAACCAGCCAAAACCAACCACCTCAGCTTCCGTTTGTCCGGTGTAAGCTCTCATACTCGGTGAATCCTGGCATCTTCCTTCAGGATCGGTTGTCCAGACAATTTGGGAGATGGCAAGGGTTAGCGAACGATAGCGTTCTTCGCTTTGTTTTATAGCATCTTCCGCTTGTTTGCGATCGTGGATATCGCTGCAAGTGCCAACCCACTCCCGGATGTTGCCATCTTCATCGAGAATTGGTACTCCCCTACCTTGAAAATAACGATAGTTTCCATCCGCTCCCCGGATTCGATATTCTATGTCGTACAGGGTTCTCGTTGTCACTGCTTCCATCCACACCTGATTCGTTCGTTCGCGATCGTCCGGGTGAATCGCATCTAGCCAACCAAAACCAAGCGCCTCAGCTTCGGTTTGTCCGGTGTAAGCTCTCCAACTCGGCATATCTGGACATCTTCCTTCAACATCCGCTGTCCAAGCAATTTGGGATGTGGCAAGGATTAGCGATCGATAGCGTTCTTCGCTTTGTTTTAGAGCATCTTCCGCTTGTTTGCGATCGTGGATATCGGTGCAAGTGCCAATCCACTCCCGGATGCTACCATCTTCATTCAGAATTGGCACCCCTCTAACTTGAAAATAACGATAGTTTCCATCCGCTCTCCGGATTCGATATTCTATGTCAACCAGGGTTTTCGTTTGCACTGATTCCATCCACACCTGAAGCGTTCGTTCGCGATCGTCCGGGTGAATTGCATCTAACCAGCCAAAACCATCAGCCATCTGGGCTTCGGTTTGTCCGGTGTAAGCTCTCCAACTCGGTTGATCCACGGATCTTCCTTCAGCATCCGCTGTCCAGACAAGTTGGGAGGTAGCAGCGATTAGCGATCTATAGCGTTCTTCGCTTTGTTTGATAGCCTCTTCGGCTTGTTTGCGATCGCTAATGTCATTATTGATTTCGAGTTGGGCACAAGGCTTTCCTTCCCCATCGCGCTGTAATGTCCAGCGACTTGCCACAATAATATCCCGACCATCACGGGTGGTGTGCTGCAGTTCTCCTTCCCAAGTTCCCTGCTGGAAAAACTCTGCCAATACGATTTCTAACGGTTTAGGGAAGACGGTTTCTAAGAATGTATGAATGTACTGCCCGACTACTTCGGCTTTTGTCCAACCATAGAGCTTTTCTGCACCTTGGTTCCAGTATATGATGCGGTCATCCATATCCCGAATAATGATACCATCGCTGGCTAAGTCCAGTATTTCTAGGGTTTGACGGAGTGTTTGCTCGACTTTTTTGCGATCGCTAATATCTCGTGTTGTGGCGATGATGCCGAGGATATTGCCATTACCATCCCGCCAAGGAGCTTTTGTAGTGAAAAAAGTCGCGGTTTTTTCACCGTCTGAGACATCTTCCTCGTAAGTCTCAGTGATGCCTGCTGCCATGACTTGACGATCTTTTGCCATAATTGCACAGGCACTGTCAGGCGGCAGTAATTCCAAATCATTTTTGCCGATAATTTCCTCAATTGGCTTGCCCATGAAGTTTGCCAAATTCGAGTTAAGGGCAACATGACGCCCTTCCGGATCTTTAACGACAATGAAGTCTGGTGTACTTTCCAAAATCGAGTTTAGCAGTGCATTGCGATCGCGCAGATTAGCTTCAGCTTGTTTGCGGTCGTTAATGTTTCGTGCTATGGCGATCAGGCCAATAATATTGCCCTGAGCGTCCCGCCAAGCGGCTTTTGTGGTTAAAAAAGAAGTATTCTCTTTTCCATTGAAAACCTCTTCTTCGTAGGTTTCAGTAATGCCTGCTTCCATGATCTGGCGGTCTTTTGCCATTATTGCAACGGCGGCCTCCGGGGGAAGGAGTTCCGAATCATCTTTACCGATAATTTCCTCAATGGATCTACCGTAAAAGGATTTTGCCACAAAGGAATTAATGGCAACATATCGGCCTTCCCGGTCTTTAACCACAATTATGTCTGGGGTACTTTCCAAAATCGAGCTAAGCAAGACGTTGCGATCGCGCAGCGCAGCTTGCTGTTCGCGCAGAGCTTCTTCAGCTTGTTGGCGATCGGTAATATCTGTATTAGCCCCAATCCATTCCCGAATTGAACCATCCGCATTCAGAATTGGGACACCACGACAACTCATGTAGCGATATTCCCCGTCATAGCGGCGCATACGAAATTCAACTTCATAGAACGATCGATTAGCAACAGCAGTTGACCAGGCAGTGGCAATAGACGAGCGATCGTCTGGATGGATAGCGTTGAGCCCACCCCCTACCTTGTAATCATCAAATGTCTGTCCTGTAAATGCACATAAAGTAGGTTGCTCGCCGGCCAATTCGCCCTCAGCATTAGCGATCCAAATAATTTGAGCGGTAGCTTCGATCAAAGAACGAAATCGTTCTTCACTTTGTTTCAGGACATCTTCTGCGTTTTTGCGATCGCGAATATCCCGCACAATAGTGGAAATAAACTCGACTTCGCCCGCTTCCGTTTTGTGAACGATCAAAACCTGGGAGACTGGAATTTCTTCCCCATCGCGTGACAAAAATAGGATTTCACCAGCCCACCTACCCTCTCGCAAGGCGGTGGGAATTATTTCGTTGTGGAACTTTGCTTTTGCCGAGGGAGCTAATACAGAATCTATAGTAAAGGGCGATCGTGCTTCCTCTGGTGACATCCCCAGCATTTCCTGTCCGGCTTTGTTGAGATAGACACTATGCCCAGTCACATCCACAACTCCTACTAAGTCGGAAGTTGCTTCCAAAATTGCCGTCAGTCGTGCCTGCTTTTGTTCTGCCCGCTTGCGAGCGCTAATTTCAATTACAATCCCACCAATACCAAAAATGATGCCATTTTCATCCCGCAAAGGGTAGTAAGATGCTTGCCAGTAGCGCAGGATGCCCGGTTCTTTCGGCGTTTCACCCACTAATTCATAGTCGAGAACCGGCTTGCCTGTATCCAGAATGCCTTGCAGCATCGGTTCCACAGTCGGAGCCAATTCTGGCAGCACTTCACGCACTGACCTACCAATATGGTCTGCCACACAAACGCCATTAGTCTGGGCCAGAACTTCGTTTATTTGGACATACCGGAGTTGGCGGTCAAAAATCACCATTCCGGCATTCGCACCTGCAAAAAAAGCGTCGAAGTGAGCCTGCCGCAATGCCTGTGCTGTTGCGCTTTCTTGCTGTGGCGGTTGGGTTTTCTCTGGTGGTAATTTGGTCATGTTCGATCGTGCATTTCAGCTTTTATTCTAGAACTTCTGTCCAATTGTGCGATCGCAAGGTTTTCGTTGCCTCCAATTTGGGTAATGAAGAAAACGTTCAGTAGCGCGACTATTAGGCTTTCAATCTGCGATATATGTATCCCTTGCGACACTATTTCCCTTAATTCTTCGGATGTATCGCCAAGTATTTCTATTTCTCATTCTCATCAATTCTATTGCTAATCAATCCTATTGGTAGAACATTGGTGACAACTTAAGCTAGGGAAGCATTGGTCAATCAGCAATTATGCTCAGCATTTACTCAGATTTTGGGTGTAGAACTTAGATTTGGGCGATCGAGCAATCATGGCGATCGGCATATTTATGCCCACATACCCCCAAATCGCCAATTTTCCACTCCTAAATAAGCAGTATTTTCAGTAAAATTACGGATTGACAAATGTGATTAAGTTATAATTTGTCCCCCATGTCTGTAGAATGCCAAGTCTTCTTGGAACGTTATCAATTTTAGCTATATCCGTTAAATTTTCACTTAGGAATGAGAATTAAATAACTTCCACTCTTGAAAGTGGGATGGGCGTCCCGCCCGTCCAAAAAGGACGGGCGGGACG
>NZ_JAUBOZ010000015.1:0-14124 GCF_036700475.1 Microcoleus sp. T2B6
TCATCTTTATTTAACGATTTTACTAGCTTTTTCATTTTATCTCTTTTTTGACACATTTGCCAAAGTGAGATGCACCCGACAATTAACAGACTGGCACGGTGAAAAATGTGTTATTCTAAAAACGGTGTTAGGGGAAAAGTTACGGGTTTTGTCTCCGCGTCGGTGAGGGGTTTTGAATACCGCCAACCTGCTGCGGCTTGGGTTAAGAGCTATGGTGTTGGGTGACGCTATAGCGGTTCGATTGGAACGGGTGCATCTGTCTAATTAAATATTAAAAACTAAACATTAAAAGTTAAAAATTATTCACACTAATTTTTGAGCTTTTAATTTATCATAGTATCTGGTCGCTCACCAATTACTAATGATTTCCAAAGAAACTTTATTTGTTCTGTCTCTATTTCCCTACTTGGGATTTCTCTGGTTTTTGACTCGATCGGGAAAAACACCCCGTTTAGCTCTGATGGGCTTTTACGGCACTCTCGTTTTTGTAGCGGTGACTATTCCCGCCGCAATTTACGCAAAAGTTGCCTACAACGAGTCACTAGCAAATGTCGATTGGCTGCACGGTTCTGCGGAACTATTCTTAACACTTGCCAATATTTTATTAGTTTTAGGCTTTAGAGAAGCGGTGATTAAAGCCAAAGCATCGTCACAGAAGGGCGACGAGGAGCAAGAGTGTCTTTTAGATGGGGGAGAATAGCCGGGATCACCTCAGTTTGGTATTTGCTCTCTGCAGAAATGCTCCAGAATAGCCGTAGTTAACAGTTAAGTGTTGACCTATCAGTTTGTGCTCCGCCAACCTGCAAAATTTTAGGAAAGCACTACAATATATGGAAACTCACATCAAGCACTTTTAGTGTCGTCACCTTGGTTTCTTGCCACGGGCTCAACCTGAGAGCCGAGATTTTGGGTTAAGAAAGCGAGTTTCTCAGGTATTATCGAGAATGGTGCTCTGGGCGTGAGTGGAAACAGACTACCATGTTGCTAAGTTTAGCAGTGGTGGGAATCTCCAGGCAGAAAAAAAGATGAGCTATTGTCTCAATCCCCATTGCCAAAAGCCGCAGAATCCTGACTCAACCAAGTTTTGTCTGGCGTGCGGCTCTAAATTGCTACTGAAAGAGCGTTATCGCGCCATTCAACCTATCGGTGAAGGAACATTTGGCAGAACTTTTTTAGCTGTCGATGAAGATAGGTTGAAAACTCCCTGCGCCATCAAACAATTTTTCCCCCAAGTACAAGAAAAAGCTGAATTAGAAAAGGCAACTGCACTGTTCAAACAAGAAGCTCACCGACTACACGAACTCGGAGAACACCCGCAAATTCCAAGTTTGCTGGCTTCTTTTGAACAAGCCAAACGTCTGTATCTTGTGGAAGAGTTAATCGATGGAAATAATTTGTTTCAGGAGTTGCAGCAGCGGGGAGCTTTTAGCGAGGAACAGATTTGGGAATTGTTGATCAATTTGTTGCCTGTTTTGCAATTTGTTCACGAGCAGCAGGTGATTCATCGGGATATTAAGCCGGAAAATATTCTGCGAAGAACTCCCCAAACCTTGTGGGCGGCGGCGGGATATGGCACCTCAACTCCTGGTAAAGGAAAAGGAGGGGCAAATTTACCTCCATCTTCTGGTGGTATGAAAGGGATAATTGTCGCTGAATCTCCTGCTGTAGAGGGCAAGGCCAGGGGGGGTCAGTTTGTGCTCGTAGATTTTGGAGTTGCTAAGCACATTACCGGCCTTTCTGAGGCGCAAACTGGAACGATAACTGGAACTGCTGGCTATGCGCCCATCGAACAAATTCGCAGCGGCAAGGCGTATCCGGCGAGCGACCTTTACAGTTTGGGCGTTACCTGCATTCACCTGCTAACAGGGGCGGTACTGAAGGATTTGTTCGATGCTTTGGAATGCAAATGGATTTGGCGATCGCACCTGGCGCAAAAAGGCATAAAAGTCAGCAAAAAATTAGCAACTATTTTGAATAAATTGCTCAAAGATTCGGTAAGAGAGCGATATCAATCCGCTGCTGAAGTCTTGCAAGACTTGGTAAATGTTGGGCAATATCCCCGCTCTCAAATCAGTTATAATTCGCCCACGAAAATAGCTATTAATTCGCCAGTAACTAACTCGCAGCCCCATAAAGCAACCGCCGTCTCAGCCGCGCCGCCCGCCAAGATTCATGTTGCGCCATCCGCTGGCAATCCGACATTTTTGTCGTCTAATAACTGGCGGTGCGATCGCATTCTCCACGGTCATTCAGCCTCGGTTAATGCTGTGGTTATTAATCCTCAAGGCAATATTCTCGCTAGCGCCAGCGATGATAAAACAATTAAGCTGTGGAACCTGCAAACAGGTGAATTCATCCATACTTTTTTCGGCCATTCCGCAACGGTTGATGCTGTGGCAATCAGCCCAGACGGGAGAATGATGGTTAGCGGCAGTTTTGACAGAAAAGTCATTGAGTGGAAGCTGGATAAAAAGGCGATGATTCGCGAATTTTACAGCGATTTGGGTTCGCCGTACAGTCACCGGTACGGCCCCGTGTACTCGGTGGCTTTTAGTTGCGACTCTGGAGCGATCGCGAGTGCCAGCGGCGACAAGAGTATTAAATTGTGGAACCAGCGCAACGGAGAATTGGTTCAAAAACTTTCGGGACATTCTGACAAGGTTTTATCTGTTAGTTTTCGGCCTCAAAGTATGATGCTTGCCAGCGGCAGTGCTGACACAACTATCAAGATGTGGCTGGTAGGTATTGGGGAGAGTGTACGGACTTTTGTCGGTCATTCAGATTGGGTTTATGCGATCGCATTTAGTCAAGACGGCAAGATGATGGTCAGTGGAAGTGCCGACGCTACTGTTAAATTGTGGAATGCCGATACAGGGGAATTGATTAATACTTTGAGGGGGCATTCTGATGCGGTGATTTCGGTGGCGATGAGTCCAGATCGCGAAACTATGGCTAGCGGCAGTCGAGATGGTACGGTTAAACTATGGAACCTGGAAACAGGAGAATGTTTGTGCTCTCTTGCTGGGTGCAATCCGGTGGCTTTTAGTCCTGACGGTCAAACTTTAGTCACCGGTGGGGATGGCGGCGAAGTGTTAGTTTGGCGGGCGTCTGTTTAGTTGGGCGAGATATGTGACATACTTGTGAAGGCGATCGGTGTCAGTGTCAAGTAAACGACTGGCCCAAGAATATACATTAAGTTGCGATCGCATTTCTCGAAATACCGCAGCATCTCCGCGAGTGTCTAGAGGAAAAACCCAAGCATCAAATTTAGCCGACTTGAGACGGCTAACAGTTCCCTCGCCATCTTGCACCCACAATTGACGGTTAATGCGAAAGGGTTGACAGGAATATTCACCGACAACAATTCCCCCCACAGAAACGCTAGCATCTTCTCCCCCATAGGAAAGTTCTTCCAAAAGGGCTTTAAGGTCATTGAGTTTTTCCCCGTATTGTACTTGCTGCAGTGTCAGCTTGACAATCACCATTTCTAAAACTTCCACAGGTTTTGTCGATCGTACAACGTTGACTGGTTCCGCCGGCCAATGGTTATTTATTTCCGGTTCCGCCTTCTCGATTTCCTCTGCAACCTGTACTGTTTCAACGGGCTTTGCAGTGTCTACAATTATCTGAATTTCCTCCCCATCTTTCTCAATTTTTCCACTAATCAGTAAGATCGCATTCTCTACAATGTAAGGTTTCACTTGTTCGTAAGCCTTGGGGAACACCACAGCTTTTATTTGAGCGGTCAAATCTTCTAATTGCAAAATTGCCATCGCCTCGCCTTTTTTTGTCACTACCATTTTGATAGCGCTGAGCATGACAATAACTGATACTTTCCCCTTTTTATCTGCTAACTGTTCGAGAGTCACAACATCGGGGTCTTCGTTTACTTGCATGAGAAACTTTAGGGGATGTTCTGACACATAAAAGCCAAGCAGTTCTTTTTCTAAACGCAATTTCTCCTGTTTTTCATAATCTTTTATTAATTTAGATTTGGGCGCGGACTCATAGGTATTGACTGACTTCCCGAAGCTATTCGCACCTAACAAGTCAAAAAGATTGCCTTGGCCGCTTTCTCGGTCTCTTTTGCGCTCTTGCGCCCATTTCATCACTCCTTCGAGGTCGTTTACTAATTGCTTGCGGTTGTTTTCAATTTTATCAAAAGCACCGCATTGAATTAATGCTTCTAAAGCGCGGCGGTTGACAGAATGGAGATTTACGCGATCGCACAAATCAGCCAACGATTTAAACTTACCCCCTTCCTGCCGCGCCGCCAAAATATTTTCAATTGCCGCTTCTCCCACATTTTTAACAGCAGAAATTCCAAACAAAATTTTATCTTTTGCAGAGCCAGTCATCTGTTTCGGCATCGGTGTAAAAGTAAGTTCCGAGCTATTAACATCTGGCGGCTCAACCTCAATACCCAGCTTGAGACAATTGGCAATATATTTCTGTACTTTATCCTGATCGCCCCTGTTAGCCGTCAGCAGTGCCGCCATGTATTCGAGAGGATAATTCGCCTTTAAATAGGCAGTTTGATACGTGATATACGCATAGGCCATTGAATGGGATTTATTAAAGCAGTTAGATGCCACCAAACTATTTTCTAGGATAAAGTTATGTTCTCGTTCAACGCCTATGTCATAGACTTCTTGAGTTCCTAGTGATTTTCGACTAATAATTTTTACCATGTTTGTAACTCCTGAGAATAGCCTCTATTTTAGTTTTCTTTCGTTGCAATCCCAAGCGGGGATATTGATACACCAAATCATAGAATGCTTGTATATTTTTTCGACTAAAGATTCTCCAATAATAAACTTTTTTTAATTGATGCTCTTGTACAGAACCCATCCCTAGGTGCATTGCTAGTTCGCGGGCAAATTCAAAGGAACAAACAATGCAGACTAAACCGCCACTTCTACCTTTGTTTGCATAAGCACAACCGTCACCGTCAAAATAGCCTAACACATAAGACCCTAAATATTTTAAGTTAGGGAAATAGGTAACTTCCGAAAAAGTTCTTCCTGTTATGATGCCGTAGCCCTGTAAAGAGCTTGCCAGCTTTTCAGAAGAAAAATTTATTCGGTAGTGAGGAGCATAATTTTGAGGCTGAATAACTCTAATTTCACCAGAGTATTGTAGCTCTATGCTGAGCATTTCTGTAAGTTCTTTGTCAATAGATTCAAAAGCTACATAATTAGTTTGAGTAACGCAGCCATCAGCAGCTATCAATCCTAATAAATAAGCTTTAGCTTGAGAGTCAATTACATCAAAATAGCTCTCATTTAAAGTATAGCGGTTTCGCCGCTTAGTATTAATGTCGGCTTCTTTTAAAACCCTTGAAACTGCTCTTTCACTCACACCAAGGTAGTTAGGAATGTCTCGACACTCCATGCCCTGATTAAAAGCAGAAATGATTTGTTCCTTGTGTTCCGATTTTAGCTGCCTATAGTCGAGATACATTTTATATATCTGAGCTAGAGTTGATTTGTTTTAAGTCTAATCCTTGTTCAAAGATTTCGTCAATGGGCAGCATTTGACCGCCAACAGTCATAAACTTGTGATCTTTTGTGGCGCGAATTATCGAGCCATCTTCCAGGCAATACTCAAAGACCTCCTGCTGCCCCCGGCGATGCCACTGTGCAATTGACTGTGTATAAATATAACCGTTGCTATCAACACTATAAACAGTACATTCAATTTTTTCCTCAACAATTTTGCCAATAGCCATCGGCCCATATTCCACTGTCAATATCTTCGTGTCATAGCTCAAGCAATACTCTGCAAATTGTAGCATCTGCGCGAACAACTTTTCAGCAATTCTTTGACTGACTCCATTCTTAGTTGCGCCGTCGATAAACGTTTCTTTTTGCTTCTGCATTTCATCAGCTTTCTTCTTGCCCATTGCGCGGCGCAGCAAGTCAGCTTGCCCCAAAGAATAGCCCGCCAAATCTTGAGCCATCCGCATAATTTGCTCTTGAAAGCAAAGCGTTCCGTAAGTCTCTTTTAAAATCGGTTCTAATAGCGGATGATCGTACTCAACTGTTTTACCGTGCTTGCAGTCAATAAACTGAGGAATCAAACCTGCATCCAGCGGCCCAGGTCGGTAAAGTGCCAAAATAGAAGAAATATCATCCAGACAGGAAGGTTTGAGTTTTTTCACTACATCCAGCATTCCAGAGGATTCTAACTGAAAAATACCTTCTAAATCTCCTCTTTCTAAAAGTCTATAAGTTTTATCTACATCATCGGGTAACTTTTTGATTCTGCCAAAAGTCTCTTGAGCTCTGCGCTCAATATCAGAAGGTAGCATTTCTGGATCGACACTTAGATTTTGGGTTTGCTTAATATAATCAACAGTTTTCTGGAGGGTTGTTAAATTTTTCAATCCCAAAAAGTCCATTTTCAGCAGCCCCAAAAACTCCAAATCTTCCATGAAATATTGGGTAATCACAGCCCCCTCATTATTCTTTTGCAGCGGTACAAGTTCATCCAACGGCTCTGAGGAAATTACCACACCTGCCGCGTGAACCCCATAGGTTTTGTTGGTTCCTTCAATGCGAATTGCCATGTCAATCCACTGACGAACGGGGACTTCAGTACCAGTTTCTGCATTTATGCAAATTGTATTTTCATAGTTGTCTTTAAATTCCTGTGCAGGTGTTTCATTGGAAATCATCACTTTAAGTTTTTCCGGCTTTCCCCTGGACACGGGAATTAATTTTGCCATTTCGTCGGCTTTTTTGTAGGGAATACCTAACACCCTCCCAACATCTTTCAATACAGCTTTTGATGTCATTCTGTTGAAAGTAATAATTTGCGCTACGCGGTCGCTACCATATTTTTCCGTAACGTATTTAATCATGTCGTCCCGCCTTTCTATGCAGAAATCGCTATCAATATCTGGCATGGATTTCCGTTCGGGATTGAGAAATCGCTCGAATAGTAGTCCGTGATGTACGGGGTCTATATTGGTGATTTTGAGGACGTAGGCCACTAGAGAACCTGCGGCCGAACCGCGTCCCGGCCCTACTGGAATATCGTTGTCTCTCGCATATTTTATGTAGTCCCAAACTACTAAAAAGTATTCTGAAAAGCCCATCTGCTGAAGCATTTTCAGTTCGTATTCTAGTCTTTGTTTGTAGACTGGGGGGATTTCATTTCTGGTGCGGGCTTTGAGGCGTTCTAACAGTCCCAGCCAGGATATTTCTTCTACATAAGTATCGGCTGTATGTTCTGGGGGAATTGGAATTGTGGGAATCCGAGCTTCTCCTGTGAGCTCGTATCTCGATACTTTATTTGCGACTTCTAAAGTGGTTTCGATCGCCTCTTTGATTGTTTCATCATCCAAATGATCTCGAAACAGTTGCGCCATCTCCTCTGCGGACTTAAGATATTCAGTACCGCTGTAGCGCATCCGCTTGTCTTCTTCAATCAGTTTGTTGGTGTTAATGCACAGTAAAGCATCGTGTGCTTCTACGTCGTTGCAGGAAATATAGTGAGAATCATTGGTGGCAATTATTTTAATCTTCAGTTCGCGGGCAATTTTAACGATTTCAACATTAACAATCCGGTCTTCCGGGGAACCGTGGTCTTGAATTTCTAAATAGTAATCTTCCCCAAATACTTCTTTATACCATGTGGCTACTTCACGGGCAGTATCTAGCTTGTTTTGCAGAATCATTTGGGGAACTTCCCCGCCCAAACAAGCACTGGTAACAATTAAACCTTCGGAGTATTGTTTTAGTAGTTCTTTGTTGATGCAAGGTCGGGCAAAAATACCTCTTTCTGGCATTCCCTTTAAGTGGGAAATTGTGGTTAGTTTGACGAGGTTTTTATAACCTTGGGTATTTTTAGCTAAAACAACTTGATGGTATTTTCTTCTACCTCGAACTTTTACTTCTATGTCGCCGTTGACGACATACATTTCATTGCCAATAATCGGCTTGATATTTTTATTTCGGCAAACTTTGATTAGCTCGATCGCCCCGTACATCACCCCGTGGTCTGTAAGGGCGATCGCGGGCATCCCCAATTCCACCGCCCGTTCTGCGAGCTGTTGTAGCTGAGAAGCCCCATCTAGTAAGCTATAATCGCTGTGAATGTGCAAACCAACGAAGGACATAGGGATTTTAGATTTTAGATTTTAGATTTTAGATTCTACACTATCCGCGTGTCAAAGGGTAAAATAAAAAAACAAATTTTTATGTTACTTTTGAGATAATTTTGGTGGGGATACGATGTCGCAACGCATCAGTTCGCCTCCGCCGTATTTGTTAACAATTATCAATTGTTGAGTTACGAGTTCAAAGTTATGCGTTAAAATATTGAGTGCTAGAGTTAAGCATTAGCTGGAATTTTTTAAGTGCCAAGCAAGGTAATTAAATGCTGCACAATTATCAATTAGCTCTCGAAGAAATTCCCCCACTGGCTCAAACTATTGGGGAGCATTTTAGCAGTTTGCCTCAAGTTGTAGCCGTCGTTTTAGCAGGTTCTCGAACAACTATAGTTACGGATGAGTCGTCTGATTTTGATTTCTACGTATATGTTAAAGAGGAAATTCCTGTTGACATACGGGAGGCGATAGCGAGACAATTTTCCGATCGCATCGCCATCAACAATCAATTTTGGGAACCCGGTGACGAGTGGATAGATATTAACACTGGTTGCGGTATAGATATTATGTACCGCAAGCCCGAATGGATCGAAGAAGAACTCGATCGCATCCTGGTCAAACATCAAGCATCAGTAGGTTATTCAACCTGTTTTTGGTGGAACGTTCTCACCTCATTATCATTGTATGACAGAGACGGTTGGTTTCAGCAATTGCAAGCCAATGTGGATCGACCTTATCCCGAACAACTCCGTCAAGCAATAATTGCCAAAAATTATCCGATTTTGCGCCACCAGATTTTTTCATTTCGCCACCAGCTAGAATCCGCTGTTTTGCGCCGTGATTCAGTAAGTATTGTCCATCGAACAGCCGCTTTTTTAGGCAGTTATTTTGATATTGTTTTTGCTGTTAATTCTATCCCTCATCCGGGCGAAAAGCGTCTGGTAGAAAGGGCAACAGCTTTGTGTTCAAAATTGCCGGAAGATTTGGAAAACCAGATTCACAGTCTAACTAATTCTATTTCGTTACCTGCAGGCGATCGCCAAATTTTACATTGTCTTGATGGACTGGTGGACAGTCTCGATGGATTGTTGATTGAGGCAGGTTTAATTGCTACTAATTCTTTCGCTAACGAGGTAAGTGCCAAAAAACCATAGTTCCATATCCTAGGGTTAGCACTGTGTAGACCCCTAAATATCGATCGAGCTTTTACAAATTTGCTTGTTTCAAATAACCTTCCAAATCTTTAATCCGTTCTTGCGTCACTCTGGCCCTGCAATAACCGTAGGTAGAAGCCGCCAAACTACCGCCTTCAAACTGCCCTTTTGCATACTCACAATTTTCATCTCGAAATTTAATCCAAGTACGCTGTGCCGCAGTCAACCTCTGCTTTTGTCTACTGCTGATTTTTGCTTGCAGTTGCTGATAGACTTGATTGAGCTTTTTGTCGGCCGCCTCAAACTCTTGACTAGAACACATATTCATGTCTAGCGTGGTTTGAGGACTTTTGCAGTTAGGTTGTTGGGCGACTTGTACGGGAATGTTGCTCGCTTGGCTGGGAAGCAATAATCCGGCTGTCAACAACAGCAAACTTGCGACAAATTTTACCCAAATAGTGCTATTTTTCACTTAGTTTCTCCTTTTTTTAATCTTTAATTTTCTCTGCTGGCTGAGCCGATCGCCAAATCCACCAAGCTGCAGCCCACAAAGTAAAATTGCCAATGAGAGTCATCGCCGCTTGTAGGGTAACAATCCATTCTAGGGCTGGGGAGTTGTCAAAATAGTGCCATGTACAGGCACACATAGCGCTGACAAGAGCGGGCAGCATTGCGGCGGAAAGGGCCCACCAAGCTCGGTTTTGAGTGACTTCGCCGTAAGTCCAAATTAACCAGATGGCGGCAATCCACTCGACGACGCTAGAGACGTGAATAATCCAGGTGGGAATTGACAAAGCGTGCATTTTTTGTATTGTGAACGAAGATGAAAGATTTATCGATCGGGACTTACGCAACTGTCATATAAAATATGATGAGTCAGTCGATTTTAGATTTTAGATTTTAGATTTTAGATTTACTCCACAGATGAATCTTGGAGCTTGAGCTTTGGTCTAAAATTTTAGGAGCATCGACGACTTAAGTCGGGGCTTGTACCTGTTTTTGGGCTGGTCATATAATTTTAGATTAGCGATTCGAGATTTTATTAGATTTGCGATTTGAGCTGACTGATGACGTAAAGCCTTGAAGCTTGATGACAGTAGCATTTTTTTGGTAGTAGGAGCAAATCTCAAATATCAAAAAAATCTAAAATCTAAAATCTAAAATCTAAAATCGTTAGATTCCCCATCACAAACAAATAAAAGAGTAGAAATGCGAGCAATTTTGTGCGGCTATTACGGTAAAGGCAACGGCGGCGACGAGGCGCTGTTGGCATCGCTACTGCAAATGTTACCAGATGGCGTGACGCCGATCGTCCTGTCTGGCAATCCTGTCGAGACCAATCAGCGGTACGGGGTAGCTGCGCGCGATCGCATGAATGCCTTTCAAGTTATCGAAGCACTCCGCACCTCCGACGCCCTAATCTGGGGCGGCGGTAGTTTAATCCAAGACGCTACTAGCATTGTGAGCCCTTTCTATTATGGGGGTTTAATGGGATTAGCGCAGCAGATGGGCTTAAAAACTGTTGCTTGGGCCCAGGGAATTGGGCCTTTGAAGCGCGAAATGACTCGCAAGTTATCTCAGCGCTGTTTTGCTGGATGCACCGGCGTCAGCGTGCGGGATAAAGGTTCAGCTACTTTACTTGCAGATTGGCAAATTCCCTTTACTTTAGCGCCCGATCCCGTGTGGGCTTTGGAGAATTCCCCCGTGTCGGGTTTGTGGGATTTACCTGCGCCCAGAGTGGCTGTTTGTTTGCGTTCTCACTCTACACTAACTCCCGCCCGTTTGTCAATCTTAACTCAAGCTTTAGTTGACTTTCAAAAAGCAACTCGCACCTTAATTTTGCTGCTGCCTTTTCAAGCGTCTCACGACTTAGAAATTGCCCAACATTTGCACGAAGCCCTGCCCAAAACGAGCCGCATCCTCAGTTTAGACGACCCCAGAAAATTGAAAGGAGTATTCCGGGGAGTCGAAATGGCGATCGGGATGCGCTACCACAGTTTAATTATGGCAGCATCCGAAGAATGCCGCTGTTTTGCCCTCAGCTACGATCCGAAAGTCAGTCAATTGATGGATGAGTTAGAAATGCCGGGATACTTATTATCAGAATTGCCAGACGATCCTTATTTAATCAGCAAAATCTGGATCGAACACTATGCTAACGGCCACGCCTTATCGCCAGACAGGATAAAATTTATAGTAGAGCGATCGCTCTTTCACCGCGAAGTATTGCGAGCCGCGCTCCAGCAGTCTCCGTAAGAGGTAAAATACCGTGACAGCCAGTACAGCCGACTTAAAAATTACCTGGGAAAAATTGCCAGACGACTTCATTTTAGATGAGGAACCTGTGGCAAATATCGACCAGCCCTTGCTCGCTGCAGCGTTGCGGGAAATCTTAGAAATCGCAGGGCTAATTGTAACAGGAATATTAGTTGCCCCAAACATGGGAATTTGTGCGACAGTAGACAGCAAGCTAGTTATCAAAGCTCCAGATTGGTTTTATGCCCGCAACGTCCAGCCGCTGGAAAATCAAGAAATTCGCCGCAGTTACACTCCCAACTTAGAAGGGGAAATTCCGGCGATCGTGATGGAATTTTTATCAGCTACTGCCAACGATGAATATTCTCGAAAAAAAACTTATCCCCCCGGCAAATGGTTTTTTTACGAGCAAATATTGCGAGTGCCAGTCTATGCACTTTTTGAACCAGCCGCCGGAGTGTTAGAAGTCTACCATTTGGATTCATCAGGAAAGTATGAAGTACAACCACCCGATGCTTTCGGCCGTTATTGGATTTCTGGAGTTGGATTATTTCTAGGTGTTTGGTATGGCACAAAAGCCGAAAGAACCGGATATTGGTTGCGGTGGTGGGATGAAAGTTCAGAGATGTTATTGTGGGGTGCAGAAATGGTAGAAAGAGAACGGCAGGAAAGGGCTATCGCTCAACAACAAGCCGAACAAGAACGGCAGGAAAGGGCTATCGCTCAACAACAAGCCGAACAAGAAAGGGAACGGGCCGAACAAGAACGAGAACGATCGTCCATATTGGCCGCACAATTAAGAGCATTAGGCATTGAACCAGAAGCTTAAAAAATAGGCGATGCTATTCTAGCGAAAATCATTGCCAGCAGTTCTACCGCATTCTTAGTAAGAGGTAAAATACCATGACATTCAATCCAATTCAATTCAAAATATCCTGGGAAAAATTGCCAAAAGATTTCATTTTAGACGAGCACCCCCTGCAAGATATCGACCAGCCTTTGCTCGCCGCCGCCTTACGGGAAAGCTTAGAAATTGCGGGGCTAATTTTGGAGGGAACATTAGTTGCGCCTCATCTGGCGATTTGTGTAAATTTCAACGATAAGCTAGTTATAAAAACTCCCGATCTGTTTTATGCCACCAACGTACACCCCCTTCCCGATCGAGAAATTCGTCGCAGTTATACCCCCAACCTAGAAGGAGACATTCCGGCAATTGTCATGGACTTTTTGCCAGAGAATCCTCCTAGTTATCAGGATGAATATTCTGCAAAACAAACTTATCTCCCCGGAAAATGGCATTTTTACGAACAAATATTACAAGCTCCAATCTATGTAATTTTTGAACCTGCGATCGGAGATTTAATAGTATATCATTTGAATTCATCAGCACAGTATGAAAAACAGCAAGCCGATGCAAACAATCGTTATTGGATTGCCGGACTTGGGTTATTTCTGGGTGTTTGGCAGGGAACAAAAGCCGAAAGAACGGGATATTGGTTGCGGTGGTGGAATGAAAGCGGAGAGATGTTATTGTGGGGAGCAGAAATGGTAGAAAGGGAACGGCAGGAAAAAGCAAATGTTCAACAGCGAGCCGATCGACTAGCCGCGCAATTAAGAGCAGCAGGCATTGAACCCGAAGCCTAATGCAATAATGAGCAATTTAAAATTGTCCCTCTGCAATTTAATATTGCTCATTAATTAAAAAGTATTGAACCACCTCGCAAAAATCAATATTTATCTGCGTTAATCCACGTTCATCTGCATTCATCTGCGGTTAAAAATTACATTCAGGAGACAGCAAAATTGGCAAGAGTAAGAGTGCGGGAACACGTCAATCCCCTATCAATTAAATATCAAGCATCTGCAAGTCCCCCGGATTGGACTAAAATCTATTCCGACTTAAATTTACCGCTGCATTTAGATATTGGCTGCGGCAGAGGACGGTTTTTGTGGCACATGGCGCAAATCCAAACAGACTGGAACTTTCTCGGATTAGAAATTCGCGAACCTCTGGTAGAAGAGGCGAATCTTTGGCGCGACGAAAAAGGCTTGACAAATTTGCACTATTTGTTTTGCAATGCGAATAGTTCCCTGAAGCCCATTTTAGAAACTTTACCCGCAGGTATTTTGCAGCACGTTAGCATTCAATTTCCCGATCCGTGGTTCAAGAAAAAGCACCACAAACGGCGGGTGGTGCAGCAGGAATTAGTTAATGAATTGGCAACTTATCTGGCAATTGGCGGTGAAGTTTTTATCCAGTCAGATATTGAGGAAGTAGAAAGAGAAATGTGCGATCGCTTTTCATCTAACCCCAGTTTTAAACGTCAAAACGGCGACAACTGGCTAGCAGAAAATCCCCTACCTGTGGCTACTGAAAGAGAAATTGCTACTTTGAAACGGGGCGAACCAGTTTATCGAGCACTCTATCAAAAATAATGCTTGCTTTGGCAAACTCACCTTTGTCATAAATGTTATAACTTACATCTTGCACCTTGGTTAGGAACAGGCAAGATGCCTGTTCCACAAAACTTAATTTTCTTGTGGAACGGGCATCTTGTCCGTTAGGAACAGGCAAGATGCCTGTTCCACAAAACTTAA